>JAGCVY010000093.1 GCA_017962105.1 Lachnospiraceae bacterium | reverse complement strand
ATCCACCCGAAACCGTCCATATAAAGCTCCACCCAGGCATGGGCATTGGCATCCGGAACATTGACCCGCAAAACGGACAGCGATTCCCCTTCCTGCAGCGTGATATTGCGACCCTCATACCAGTCGGAAGGATCTTCGTTCTCCAGTTCCGTCATCTCAATGGCGTCATCATATTGTACGTAGTAGCCTTCCACATAACGCGCAGGAATCCCTTCGGCCCGCAAAAGCATCGCCGCAGCCGTCGCAAAATGCGCACAGAAGCCGTGTTTCTGTTTCGTCAGAAAATACTCCACGAAATCCTGCCCGTAGGGCGTGATTCCCGGCTGCTGCGTGTAACGGAACTCCTGATAGAAATACCGCATGATGGATTCCGCAATTTCCAGTGTTGTGTCGCCGCTTATATATTCATCACAAATCTTATTAAGTGTTTCCCGGATGTTGTCCGGAATCCGTAAATAATTGCGATATACATATTTCCGATAGGATTCCTCGATGGAATTATCATAATTTTCCAGAAGGCGGTAAGCTTCCTCAGGGTCGTTGTACGCCTCCTGAATTAAACTGTAGGGAAAATACTCAAGCGTTCGCGTCTGATTGATGCGAATCGTCGAGTTGATCAAATCACCGTTAAATAGGTTTCGCGCACCGATTTTTACAGGGAGCTCATCCTGCCGGATTACCGTATAGTACGGCATGTATAGATAGTTCGGATTCGCATCGAGATTGGTGATGTTCATCTTAGCTTTCGCGAAGGAATCCGAATTGTTTTCATAAAGGAATGCAAGCAAAGCACTTTCCTTGTTTGCCACTTCGGAGAGCATGCTGTCTGTCATCCGGTATGGCGCCTTTTGTAATGTCTCGGTGCTTGCAAGGGGTTTCCAGCTGTTCGATTCGTAAACTTCTCCCACAAAACCACGCAGATAAAAGCCGTCCACATTGTCAGGGACGTGTTCCACCACAAGGTCCGGTTCCATATCGAAACGAACGCTTCGCACGCCGCCTAAACGGCCTTCATTCAAGCCACCGGTGCTTGCATATTGGTTAAAGAACGCCATGATGCCGGACAATGCGAGGTCCTTAACAATCGGGTCCGTTTTGTTCTTCAGCTTGCTGTAATTATTTTTCCGGTATTTCGGCGCGATTCCGACAGCGACACCGCCGAGAATCAGAAGCACTGCGGTAAGAACAGCCGCCGCAATTACAACCTGCTTTGTGGCATATGCAAACCGCTCCGAAGTGCGGATGATCCGCCCCTTGGAAATCTTCACATTTTTTGCGGTATTCTTCATGGGCATCTGATAGCGATGGCTCAGCCGCAGAAGCACAACCCCCAGAAAACCGCACAGAATCATCGCAAGATAGAAATAATTCAGCGAATCATCAAGATACATGCAAACCTGCACAACCGGATACATCAGCAACAATGTAAAGAACGGACTTCCCATGCCCGAGATCACATTGTTGTAAAGGCAAATCATGAGAGCCATGATATTCAGCATACAGCATGTTATTGTGACAGTACGGTTGGTGATAACTTCCGTATAGACACGGACACCCTGCAGATTCATCTTCTCGTCCACTGTGCTCATGACACAGTTGAGGACGGCATTCATACCGCTGTTCGCATACCACCGCGTGAGAATCGCCATCGCGATAAATGCGATGAAATAGACGATATATCCGAGATTGAACGTCAGGTTATTGTAATACAAAAGCCCCATTCCGACGGAAGAAATCAGGGATACCACAAGCAAAACACTGATCCGACAGGGAAGGTCGAAGCTTGTGATAAACAATCCCATGGTTCCGAACTGGCATAAAAACACAAGGATTCCCCGAAGGAGACAAACCGTAAGACGGGATCTCCGATTGAGTTTTGTGTATCCGAAATCCATGGATATCCCGGAGTCCGATCGATAGGCGCTTGCATATTCGAATAGTTTTCGCTCACTGCGCTTCATTTTCATGATGATTTCGACTCTCCTCTCTCCGGGATTCCAAGTATTACGCGTATAAAACTCAAAGCAGGAACAATCTCGCCAGATTCTCTTTGTTTATGAGGATCTTCGACGACTCTTTCTTTGCAAACGGCTGGCACGTGAGAACAAGGACGCTGCGCATCCCTGCGGCCTCAGTCACGGCAGTAATATCCGCTAGACCGCTTTCCTTCGGCTTCACATAATACAAAGCAAATAGGCACTCTCTCACTTTGTCCGGATCCGTCACGGACACCTGTTGCAGTGTCGTGGACCCGTTCGGCAGATAGCCGTACGAAAAGGCGATGTTCATCTTACAAAGCTGCATTCCGACGCTGTACATCACATCAAAATACGCATCCATCTCCGCGTTGGTCCGAAAATCCTGGCATAGGAAGATTTCAAACATCTCTCCCGTCAGATCCGCGAACTCCTTAACCATGAGTTCCTGTTCCTTCGCGCTGAGCTTCCAATGAATCTGCTGCGGGCGGTCGCCGCTCCGGTAATTGCGAATCTCAAAAATCTCCGAAGTGTCGTTTCCCTTGGCATTTCGTTCGTGAACCGCCTCCTCGGAAACGGAAACGGAAAACTCATCAAAAAGTCCCTCCGCGGAAAATGCAACCGGCAGAACAATCGCTTCCGCAGTCGCGTCGATTTTCACAATCTTTTTGAGAATCCCCATAGCATCCCAAAGCGTAACATCCAAAAGCTTTGCATGGAAACTGCCGCTGTTCACAAGCTTCAGCGGAACTTCAACTTTCATGTTTTCTTTCGGCCCGAGAAACAATTCCCATATATGCTCTGTGTCGTTGGTGATCAGCTCGTTGGAAATCAAAAACCGGAAATTCATCCGAAGCTGAGGGATGATGCTTTTATTGTTTGCGGAGAGAACAACCGCCGTCGGCTCCTCGCGGTTTACCACAGCATCACGGAAAGAGATCCCGAATACAATCTTTTTGCAAGAGAGAAAAAAGCAGAGAAAAGATAAAATCGGGACAATCAAAGCGACAACCAGCAGCATCAACGTAACGGCATGGTTGTTGAAGAGATATAAAAGATATAAAATGACCAGCAGTATCAGATAGCGGATAACCGCAATAACCCTTGTCATGAGCAACTCTCTCCCGTAGGCAGCCGAATTAAATCTTCGGCATGTAGATATCGTCTGCAATCTTCTCCAAAACGGCATCCGTGTCAATGTTCTTCGCCTTCGCGCGGGCGCTTAAGACAAGACGATGCGTCATGATACAGGAAAGATTTGCAAGCACATCCTCGGTGTTTACGAAGGAACGTTCGTTCATGAATGCATGGGATTTGGCCATACGAAGCAAAGCCTTGCTTCCGCGAGGGCTTAAACCGAGCTGGATATTCTCTGAGGACCGGGTAGCCTCGGTGATATTGACAATCATCTCATAGATGGCATCATCCACATGAACTGCGGAAACTTCGTTTTGCATCGCAAGAAATTGATCGGCGGAAATGATCGGTACGATGGTTTCCGGAACGGAATCCTGACGAAGGATCTCCAGCGAGGAAGAATGATTCGGATATCCCATGCTCAGCCGCACCATGAAGCGGTCGACCTGGGATTCCGGCAGTTTCTGGGTTCCCGCGGAACCGAAGGGATTCTGGGTTGCAATAACGATGAAAGGCTTCGGAACAAACCGTGTCTGCCCGTCTACTGTCACTTTGCCCTCTTCCATCAGCTCCAGCAAAGCGGTCTGCGTCTTCGGAGATGTACGGTTGATCTCGTCGGCCAGCAACAGATTACACATCGCCGCACCTTCATGAAACTCAAACTGCTGCGATTGATTGTAATACATATTGAAACCGGTGATATCGCTCGGCATGACATCGGGAGTAAACTGTACTCTTCGATACGAAAGCGACATGGATTGAGAGATGGCCATAGCCAGAGTCGTTTTGCCGACGCCGGGAATGTCTTCAAGAAGAATATGGCCGCCTGCAAACATCGCGCAGAGCACCTTCGAAATAATGTCATCTTTACCCTTGATGGACTTCTTAATCTCACCTACAATTGCCTGAATTCGTGAATCCACGTTCTTTTCCTCCGGATACGCATAAGTTCTGTTTATACTATACCATAGAATGCGAAAACGCGCTACATATTTCGTCGGAAACCGCCTATGCAGGAAGGCCTCGGGATGGTATAATGAGCATGCGAATTTTGAAAATAACCATTCCGAAGGGAAGGAATTGACGAATGAGATTGCAACAATTGCTGAGTTACGTAAGACGAGCTGTCGATGATTATAAGATGATAAAGGAAGGGGATGTGATTGCTGTCGGTATCTCCGGCGGTAAAGACAGCCTTACCCTGCTGTATGCTTTGGCGCAACTGCGCCGGTTTTATCCGGAACATTATGAACTAAAAGCAATCTCCGTAAATCTCGGATACGAAATTGATTATACTGCAATCAGGGAATTATGCGATAAGCTGCAGGTAGAATTGACCATTGTTCCTACGCAGATTGCCGAAATCGTGTTTGATATCAGAAAAGAGAGCAACCCCTGCAGTTTATGTGCAAAGCTTCGCAAGGGAGCATTTAACGATGCAGCGAAAAGTCTCGGCTGCAATAAGATAGCTTACGCTCATCACAAAGATGATGTGATTGAAACATTATTGATGTCGCTGGTGTTCGAGGGCCGGATTCACACCTTCTCTCCGGTGACGTATCTCGACCGTACCGATCTCACGCTGATTCGCCCGTTGCTCTATGTCAACGAGTGCGACGTGCGCGGGTTTGCAAACAAATATACTCTGCCGGTATTTCGGAATCCCTGTCCTGCGGACGGCGCCACGAAGCGGGAGGATGCCGCAGAATGGATTCGCAACTGGGACAAGGCAGCTCCCGGCGTGCGTGACAGACTCTTCCGTGCCGTATTGTCCGGGGTCATCCCGGAATGGCGGCTTCCGGGTGAACCAGGGACATCGGCCGTCGATGAAACCGTCAAATAATCTCGCCATCACTCATAGTAAGGAATCAAAAGGGAATATCCGTAATAAATACGATCTCCGGAAAGGTTGTTGGTTTTCTTGATTTCTTTAATGTACTCCTGCATGCTGCCGAACTCATCCGAATAATACTCGGAAGCGATGGACCAGATGCAGTCACCTTCCTGAACGCTTACGGATGTGAGACGCTTAATGCGGTCCGTCTTTCCCACTGCCTTGCCGTTTCTGCAGGTGACAATCAAAACAAACAATGCAATGATTGCTACTGCGGCAAATGCACCAATCGCTCTTCTGTATGCTCTGCGGAATGCTCTTCTTCTCGCTCTCGTCATCGTCTTTTTCATACCCTCTCTCCTGTCTGCCCTTCGGCCCGGATGCAAATTCGAACATCTGTTCTTTCGATGATGTCATTATACGAACATCCGTTCGAATTGTCAATAGAAAGAACGCTGAAAAAGTGCACAAAAATCGAACACTTGTTCCGGCGAATATTTGTTCACTTTTTCGGGGGTATTTTTCGAACAAACGTTTTGATTTTGGGGCAAAAGTATGCTACAATAGTTCCAGAATACGGAATCCGTGGGATTTCTCACGAGAAGGAGGCCGCCATGCCGGGTAAGATTACAAAGAAACAGGAAGAGATTCTCGAGTTTATCAAGTCGCAGATCCTTGCCAAAGGTTATCCGCCGTCGGTGCGTGACATCTGCGAAGCCGTTCATCTTCGCTCCACTTCCTCCGTGCATTCGCATCTTGCGACTCTGGAGGAGAACGGGTATATTCACCGCGATCCGCAGAAGCCCCGTTGTATCGAGATTGTGGATGACTCCTTCCGCCTCACCAACCGCGAGGTCGTCAACGTTCCGGTAATCGGTACGGTTGCTGCCGGCCAGCCCATACTCGCTTCCGAGTCCATTGTGGACTATTTCCCGATTCCCTCGGAGTACATGCCGAATGCCGAGACCTTCTTTTTGAAAGTCAAAGGCGAAAGCATGATCAATGTGGGCATCTACGACGGCGACCGCGTTCTTGTTCGACGCCAGAACACCGCTTACAACGGCGATACCGTTGTTGCTCTTGTGGACGATTCCGCGACAGTTAAGACCTTTTATAAAGAAAACGGTCACATTCGTCTTCAGCCGGAGAACGATTCCATGGATCCCATCATCGTTCCGGATTGTCAGATTCTCGGCGTTGTCATCGGCTTGTTCCGCTTCTACCGTTAGGATTCATCGCAAAACCGACAAACAAAGCAAAGAAAGACAAAGCAAAGGACTACAAAGCGAAGACATACATAGGAAACACAAAACCCCGGACAGCAATTCCTGCCCTGGGTTTCTTTTCACCTGATTCTGTTAACCGTTTCTCACTCGCTCCACTCTGCGGTGTCAATCGTCGTTCCGTCGCGCCATACGCGTTCAAGGTCGTAGAACAGACGGTCCTCCGAAGAGAAAACATGAACAACGATGTCGCCGTAGTCAAGCAGGATCCAGCCGCT
>JAGCVY010000012.1 GCA_017962105.1 Lachnospiraceae bacterium | reverse complement strand
TGCACATCGCGTTGCTCCAGGAGTACGGCGAATGGCCGCTCATGGTCATGAAGTACGCCAGGAAATGCTCGTCGTTGATGAACATCGGGATTGCCGCTTCCATCATCTCCAGATCGGACTCGTGGGACTGTTTCGTGATCTCCAGTCCGTTGTCCACCGCGTAATATTCATATCCCAGATTCGGGTGCGTCTTGTCCCGGTCATAGTATTGCGTATCGTGGTTGTGATACGCTCTCGCCGTGTACCCCAAAGCCTTGAAGATCGGTGGAAGTCCTAAGGGCAGCGTATTTTCCGCTGACTTCGCGAAGCTCTTGGCTCCCTTTGTGTCGGGCAGGATACCCGTGCACACGATGTACTCGCTGTCGGTGGTATTGTTCTGCCACTTCGGCGTATAGAAATTCTCAAAGACAAACCCGTTGTGCACCAGTTTGTACAGAGTCGGCGTCAGATTCTCATCCACGGCCCACGGGCTGAAGGACTCCGCCGTGATGACCACGAGGTTGAAGCCTTCGCACAGCCCCGTGTACTCATTCTTGTTGGTGGGCTGCTCGCTTGCGTAATACTGGTGGATCGTCTTGATATTCTTGTCCTTCTCCGCATCCGCAAGGGCCTGGAAGTCGATATCCAGCACATGCGGCGAGCGGTCGACCGGCGTCGGCGTGGGCGTCGGAGTCATGGTCGGTGTCGGCGTGTGTTCCGGTGCCTGGGTCGGTCCCGGAGTCGGCGACATCGTCGGGGTAGGCGTCGCAGTTGCCTTAGATGGCATCACCGGCATCAGGGAGGGCATCGTCACGTTCTCGATGTCCCCGATATCCTGAGGATCGTACGTGATCCGTTCCCGCAGGTCCTGAAGGAATCCCACAAAAACGCCCATATTCGTAACGCCGCGGTCATTTTCCCAATCCTTGACGAACATGTCATACTGGCCGTTCGCCTTGCAGTGGTCGCTGGTCAACGCGATCCCCGCGATCAAAAAGCAATCCAGGGCCAAAAGCGCCGAGGCTGTCACGATCCACGACCGCACCTTCTCGTGCGGGATGGTCTTCTTTATCAGCAAAACAATGTAGATCACCACGGGGACAAGCAAAAGCAGGACTAACGGCATGCGCCGCCACAGGCACAAAAGCACGTCGCCCTTGAACTCCGCGGCCTCGTCCCGGTTGGCCGTCAGCACCAGGGTAAGGTACGACTGAAGCATACCGTAACTCACCGCCTGAACGACAAACCAGGCGGTTACCGGTACGATCACGACCCAATTGGCAATGATCGTAGCCTTCTTCCCCATTCTTCCCGTGATCGCGGAAAATGTGAATCCGATCCCGAGGGCAAACAGAATGAGGAATCCCAAAGATGCATTGCCGAATCCCTTGTTGATATAGGCGTGGAACACAAGCTCGTCCCAGAGCAGGGTCACCGGGATGATCAGCTGCAGTGCATACTGCCTGCCGAGCATCCGCCTATATTGTGCTTTTACTTCACTGTCCATACTGCTGACGACTCTCCCCGTCGATGATAGTTCCTGTTATTCCGGAGTGACCGGATTCTGTGCATTCTCCGCCACAGCGGCTGCCTGAGCGGCTGCCTGCTGCTGCGCATAAGCCTCCTGATATTCCGCTGCCTGCTGCGCATAGGCCGCCTGCTGTGCATAGGTCGGCTGCTGCGTATAATCCTGCTGTGCGTAGGTCTGCTGCTGTGCATAAGCCTGCTGCTGCGCATAGGCCTGCTGCTGAGCGTAAGCCTGCTGCTGTGCGTAGGCCTGCTGCTGTGCGTAGGCCTGCTGCTGTGCGTAGGCCTGCTGCTGCGCGTAAGCCTGCTGCTGAGCATAAACCTGCTGTGCATATGCCTGCTGCGCATATGCATCCTCTCCGCTGCCCGAGACAGAGGAAAGAACAATCTTCAAAATGATGGCGACGACAATGCATGCGCCTCCGATGCATGTCACCGTGACCGCGGGCTTTTGAAGGATACCCGAAACCAGCGGGCTCACAAGCGTTGACCACTTGTTGTCATTGCCGATGAGGCTGTCGATGACGTCAGCGTAGGCAACGATCAACACCGTGACGCCTGCCAAAACGGCGCAGATACCGACCTCGGCGAAAGTGCCCGAGATGAACCGGCCGCGGAGAAGCGCGATGATCAGGATCATCAGCGCACAGAAGCCAAGCACCGCCCACGGGATCCAGGACGCGATGTTGCGGACCGTCTGGATACCGCTCCGCACGCTCTCCAGCTCATCGCCGGCAATGTTATCAAGATTCAGTTTCTCGAGATCCAGTTCGTTGATCTTTTCGCGGATCTGGCGCATTCCTTCCCGCGAGATCTCCTGACCGGTAGCCTCCTCGATGACGTCCTGATTGTCGCGGACAAAATCGTAAAGCTCGTCCGCCGTGATGGACGGAGCTCTGTCCGACTTGTCATCCGTCAGATACTCAAGGTAATCCGTCACCTTGTCCGACAGGAAGTTCTTGACCACCGGATTGGTCAGAAGGTTGTTGATCTCCTCATCCGAGATTCTTGTGTCCTCGCCGGTGTAATCTGATATCTGCTCACTGATATACTCGGAGACGCTCTTTCCGTCCGTGGCATCCTCAAGCAGGTCCGTGGCATGCAGATCTTCCAGGTTCAGATTCTCGGTAACCGCCGACACCAGGTTCTCGGGCTCCATCAGGTCGTTCACCCGGGACACCACGATCCATGACAGTAAGCCGGCAAAAAGCAGGATTCCGAAGAATACCGCAAAAATCTTATTGACGATCGAAAGCTTTTTCTTCTTCATATAACGCCTCCATTCGTTTCGGAAAATACGCCCGCACCGGTAGTTTTCTCCTCTCCCTGGCCAGGGCTCCTCACTGACACGGACATTGTACAACAATTCATCCTATTTGAAAAGTCGCAAATCGCAAAAGCAAGGCAACCGCAGGAGCAGTTGCCTTGGCTGAATGCCGTATTTTCCGACAGACGGGCTCTCCCGTCGCGGAATTACAGGATGGGCTTGATCTCCGAATGAATCTCCTGAAGAGACTTCACCGGGCTATCCTTATGGGTCTTTACATAGTGGATACCGTCCGCGGTTGCCTTGGCAGCGGCGATGGTGGTCACATACGGAACCTTCGCCTTGATGGCTGCCTTGCGGAGGTAACTGTCGTCATGCACGCTGTTCTTGCCGATGGGCGAGTTGATGACGAGCTGTACGCTTCCGTTGGTGATCAGGTCGTAGCAGTTCGGGCGTCCCTCGTAGAGCTTGAGCACCTTCTCTGCCGGAACTCCCGCTGCCGTGATGGCGTCGTAGGTTCCGCCGGTCGCGTAAATCTTGAAGCCGTCCGCCGCGAAGGACTTCGCGACATCGAGCATTTCTTCCTTGTCCTTGTTCTTCACGGAGATCAGTACTGCCCCCTCCAGCGGTAGCTTCGACTGGATGGCTTCCTGGGCCTTCACAAACGCCTCGCCGTAGGAAGGCGAAAGGCCGAGAACCTCACCGGTGGAACGCATCTCCGGTCCGAGGATCGGGTCAACCTCCGGGAACATATTGAACGGGAAAGCGGCTTCCTTCACGCCGTAGTTCGGGATGTTCATCTCCTTAAGCTCCGGCACCGGCGACTTGCGTCCGGTGAGCTCAGCTGTGATGATCTCGGTTGCAAGCGGTACCATGCGGATGTTGCAGACCTTGGAAACCAACGGCACCGTACGGGATGCACGGGGATTTGCCTCGAGAACGAACACCTTGCCGTTCTCAATAGCGTACTGCATGTTCATAAGACCCTTGACATGCATCTCCTCCGCGATCTTTCTGGTGTACTCCTTGATGGTGGCAACATTTTCCGGTGTGATATGGACCGAAGGAATGATGCACGCCGAGTCGCCGGAGTGAACGCCCGCAAGCTCGATATGCTCCATGACCGCCGGAACAAACGCGTGTGCGCCGTCGGCGATGGCATCCGCCTCACACTCCAGTGCGTGGTTGAGGAAACGGTCGATCAGGATCGGACGGTCCGGCGTAACGCCGACTGCCGCATTCATGTATTCGGTCATCTGGTCGTCATCGTACACAACTTCCATGCCGCGGCCGCCGAGCACGTAGGACGGGCGAACCATGACAGGATAGCCGATCTTCTTGGCGATGCCGATGGCATCCTCCACCGTGACAGCCATTCCGGACTCCGGCATCGGAATGCCGAGCTTGTCCATCATCGCGCGGAAGAGGTCGCGGTCCTCGGCAAGGTCAATGACTGCCGGGGAAGTTCCGAGGATCTTCACGCCGTTCTTCTCAAGGGATGCCGCAAGGTTCAGAGGCGTCTGGCCGCCGAACTGTGCGATCACGCCGAGAGGCTTTTCCTTCTTGTAGATGCTGAGCACATCCTCAAGGGTCAGCGGCTCAAAGTAGAGCTTGTCGGAAGTATCGTAGTCGGTGGACACGGTCTCGGGGTTGCAGTTGACGATGATGGTCTCGAAGCCGAGCTTCTTAAGAGCCATCGCCGCGTGTACGCAGCAGTAGTCAAACTCGATACCCTGGCCGATACGGTTCGGGCCGCCGCCTAAGATCATGATCTTCTTATTGTTGCTCGAAGGGCTCTCGTCCTTCTTAATATTGTAGCTGGAGTAATAGTAAGCGCTGTTCTGCGTACCGCTTACGTGCACGCCCTCCCATGCCTCCTCAAGGCCGATCTCGAGGCGTCTGTTGCGGATATCATCCTCGGAAACCTCCAGAAGCTTCGCGAGGTAGCGGTCGGAAAATCCGTCTTTCTTCGCCTTGGTAAGAACCTCGTCCGAAGGAACGCTGCCCTTCTTCGCAAGAAGAGCCTCCTCTTCCTCGACGAGCTCCTTCATCTGCTCGATGAACCACTTCTTCACATGGGTCTTGTCGTGGATCTCATCCACGGTAGCGCCCTTGCGCAGTGCCTCATACATCTCAAAATGACGCTCGCTGGAAGGAGTTGCAAGTCTCTGCAGAAGCTCGTCCTTGCTGAGCTCATTGAAATTCTTCACAAAGCCGAGACCGTAGCGGCCGGTCTCAAGGCTGCGGATCGCCTTCTGGAAGGCTTCCTTGTAGGTCTTACCGATGCTCATGACCTCGCCCACGGCGCGCATCTGCGTGCCGAGCTTGTCCTGAACGCCCTTGAACTTCTCAAATGCCCAGCGGGCGAACTTGATCACGACGTAGTCGCCGCTCGGAACGTACTTGTCGAGGGTGCCGCATTTGCCGCACGGAAGGTCCTTAAGAGTAAGGCCCGTAGCAAGCATGGCCGATACCAGTGCGATCGGGAAACCGGTTGCCTTCGAAGCAAGAGCCGAGGAACGGGAAGTTCTCGGGTTGATCTCGATGACGACGATACGGTCGCTCTTCGGATCATGTGCGAACTGCACGTTGGTTCCGCCGATGACCTGCACGCGGTCGACGATCTTATATGCCTGCTCCTGCAGACGCTTCTGAACCTCCTCGGAGATCGTCAGCATCGGGGCTGCGCAGAAGGAGTCGCCGGTGTGAACGCCCATAGGGTCGATATTCTCAATGAAGCATACGGTGATCATGTTGCCCTCGCAGTCGCGGACAACCTCAAGCTCAAGCTCCTCCCAGCCGAGAACGGACTCCTCGACGAGAACCTGGCCTACGAGGCTGGCCTGCAGACCTCTCGCGCACACCGTGCTGAGCTCTTCCTTGTTGTAAACCAAACCGCCGCCGGCACCGCCCATGGTGTATGCCGGGCGGAGAACCACCGGGTAGCCGAGCTTGTCAGCGATGGCAAGCGCCTCGTCAACGCTGTAGGCAACCTCGCTTCTCGCCATCTCGATGCCGAGCTCGTTCATGGTATTCTTGAACTCGATCCGGTCCTCACCGCGCTCGATGGCGTCAACCTGAACGCCGATGACCTTCACGTTGTATTTATCCAAAACGCCTGCCTTGTTCAGCTCCGCGCAGAGGTTCAGGCCGGACTGTCCGCCGAGGTTCGGCAACAGTGCATCCGGGCGCTCCTTTGCGATGATCCGCTCGAGGCGGTCCACATTTAACGGCTCGATATAAGTCACGTCAGCAACTTCCGGGTCGGTCATGATGGTAGCCGGGTTCGAGTTTACCAGCACGATCTGGTACCCGAGCTTGCGAAGCGCCTTGCACGCCTGCGTACCCGAGTAGTCAAACTCGCACGCCTGTCCGATGATGATCGGGCCGGATCCGATGATTAGCACTTTGTTGATGTCTGTTCTCTTTGGCATTGTCACACCCTCCTGATTCACTGATATACTACGGAATTTAAGAAAAGACGGAATATTTTAGAAATAAATATCCCGTCAATAATACATGCACTCAATTGTAGTTAAGGTTCGATTGTGCTTGGTATGCATCAACATCCTTCACCTCCGCAATCGGCTCCTGTTCCGAGCCTTGCATAGTATATCACAGCCCGCACGGAAAATGCAAGGAAATTCTGTTTGCTATTTTGCACAAAATCGACACCGTTTTCTTCCGGTTTTCTTGGCTTACCAGGGACAGCCTCGCAGCTGTCCCTTCGCCTTCCCCTGCCGTCAGGGGATATTGCCTATCCGATGATCTTCTCGATCAGTCCCGCAAGCCCCCTGGACAGGGATTCCGTTACGTTCATCACAAACAGCGTTCCCAGGGCACTGACCAGATTACCGATGATACTGAGAAGAACCGCTCCCTTAGGATTTTTCTTCCCATCGTCATCCCGCAGCGCGATCGTATACAGGAACGCTTCCACATGGATGATGACCACCTCGCCGATAATCGCACAGGCAAGATAGTCCCACGACCGCGAATGAACCAAAAGAATGTTAAACGGAATGTTCGTAGCCGCATTGATCAGGATAAAGCAGAGCACGTTGCGCTTCGTGGGCGGAAAATGAAATCCCAGAAGGAACAAAAACTCCACAATGATCGTGATCAGAAAGCATATGGTAACGTCGGCAATTCGTCTTGCGACCGCGCCTTCCCGTTGTTCCGTCAACGTCCCCGCCGCCACGTCGTAGGTGCACACGGCATCAAACTCGACGAAGCTCAGTTCGTCGCTCAGGGAAACCGTGCCGTCCGCGCCGATGACGATCACCCGGAACGGATTGGGCACCAGATACTCGAAGAGATACGCCCCTTCCCGAATACTCGCATTTTTATAATTATCATATTTCTCTGTGGAATGGTAGAACGTATCCTCACCGGGAGAGGACCAGAAGCACCATCCGTCATAGTAAAACCCCCTCAGATACTCCTTAACACTCTCCGGGTTCACGGCGTCCAGTTTCAGCTCACTGTTTCCGCCTGTCCTCTCTCCCTCCTCAAGCAAAGCACAATAGTACTCCTGCGGTCCGTTGACGATCAAAAGCTCGATCGACGGTTTCGCCGACATGTCCGCCTGCACCACCGAGGTACCGAGTCCCATCACCAACATGATCAGGACCAAAACCGCAGCAACCCTTCTCTTTCTCCCGTTCATAAAGCACCCCCTCCTTGTAACGAGTCATACCTCGCGGCACTATTGCCGCTTCTCAAGCCCCAACGTTTTCATCGACACGCCGATATCCGCATCGGAAAGGAACTCTTCTGCTGCCGAATACAGTTTCTCTAATAATGTTCCGGCGTTCCCCAAAAACTCCTCCCTGCCAAATCCGGCAGGCTCCTTATAGTCGTAGATATCTTCCTCCGAAAAATCCCCGGGGAATCCGTGATCCAACCGGATTTTCATGCTCCCCGGATTCTTTTGCTCCCCGTCCTCGCAGACCTCCAGTTCAAACCCGTCGGAGGCGGCATTGTACCTCATCCACACCTGAATGTGCATTTCTCCGTCGGAAATCCCGAGTTCCAGCGGAAAACCGGTCTCCGAGGCGGTTTTGTACCTCGAAGTAAAATATGCAATGGATGACGAGACTGACTTCTTTATGGAATAATATTCTCACTTTTCATTTTCAAAGTGGTTCCCGTATTTGTTTATATATTCCATCAACTGTACTACGGGCTTTCCCTCATCCAGCGGAACAGTGACCTCTCCGGCGGTTGGCGTCAGACTTACATCCCCGGCGGTTGTTCCCCCTTTCCAGGGCTTACTAAGGAAAATAACCACCGCTGCGATCACGACCAGCACCGCGGCGGACGCCCCTATGACAAGAGGCGTTTTGGGCCTGCCGGAAGCACTGTTCACGCTCCCCGAACCCCCGGACACATTTTCCGTTGTCTGCTTTTTGACCGCTTCGGAAATACTCTCCGGGATCGCTTCCACGCTTGCAATGTTAAGCGTATCGATATGGGTGTTGTTGGTAATGTTCTGAATGTGCTTACCGACAATGCCCGACACAAAACTGTACAGCTCTTCCAGTTTGTAGTCCTGCTTCGCGTAATCGGCGGCGATAAAATGAGCGCCTGTCAGATAGTATTCGAAGGATCCCTTCAGGGGTGTTTCATCCGTCTTATACGGAACGACGAAAACGCCCGGTTTCGTCTCGGCGAGATTGATCTCCCGGACCACCTGGCTGGATTCCGCACTATTTTCCGTATAGATGATCAAAAAGACTTTGGATGCAGTAATCGCGGTCGTGATCGCCGCTGCCCACTCGGTGCCGGGAACGATATCCCGCGGCGCCATCCAGCAGCTTAAGCCCCTCTCCTCGAAATACGCAACTACCTTGTCTGCGATCCCGCTGTCCTTTGAACTGTGACTGATAAAAACATCCGACATCGGCATCTCCTCCTACTCCGTTGATTATACCGTATTCCAACGGTTACATCAATACCGGATTACGGAGACACCGAGTCGGATGTTTCGTATCCGCATTATTCTCTTTTGTTCTCTTGGGCAAGGTACCTAAGATACCCGCAAATCATTCCCATCACAGCTGCAATGGCTCCGACCGAGAATAACGCAACATTAAAGAAATATATGTAGTCAAACTCCTTCCGGGCAAGGCAGACGTCAATTCCCACAGTCGCCCCTTCCATCACCATAAGGGAGAGGCCGAACAGGGGGATCAGAAACCATTTTCGTTTTCCCCAAAAATTGTTTCTGCCGATCTGGTAAGCGATAATAAGTATAACAATCGGCAAAACTATGTACTCGAAAAGAAACTCGAAGCCGAAGGCACCCGTAGGATCCCAGGAAAATGCACCCCAGTAGAGAATAATCGACCCGATCCATATCAGCAGGTAGACAACGATCACCATCAGCTTGGCGCTTTTCTCCTTGCTTTTTACAACATCCGAACTCTCTTTTAAGTACCCCACATAATCACTCATAGCCATTTGATCCTCCTTTAACAGATCGTCGAGGCTCACATGGTAGAGGTCGCTCATTTTTACAACGCTCGCAATGTCCGGGAAGGATTTGCCGTTCTCCCAGTTTGACATCGTCTGTCTGGTCACGCCGAGTGCTTCCGCCACCTGCTCCTGCGTCATCCTGCACTCGGTGCGTGCGTTCTTGATCTTGCTTCCGATATCCATGTGTGTCCCCCGTTTTTTATGGCCTGAGTATGACGGATTTTCCCGTCTCTGTCTATCAATATACTTTGACATCGGCGGAAAATGCAAGTCAAAATGTTTTTACAATCGCTACATCCAGCTCATCTACGTACCCGATATCTTCCTTCAGATCCCAAAGACGGATCTTTGACATCTCGTCACCCTCCGAATACACAAAAGGATCGAGAGATTCCTTTTCCCCCACAAAGACAGCCTGATATTTCCGTCTTCCGTGCGAGTCCGTTACTTTAAACAATCCTTTGAACACCAGGTCCAGATTGCTCTGATGGGTTTCCTCCATAAGCTCCCTGTATGCCGCCTGCCGGGCCGTCTCCCCATTCTCGATGCCGCCGGCCGGGAACTCCCATTGTTTTCTCCAACCGTTGTACCCGACCAGATACTTATCTCCGACTTTGACAATGGCATAGGAACCGGTAACGTCCGGATACCCGGATATCTCCTCTTCCGGGATGTTGATATATTCATGAAGGATCCACCCGCTTCGGTTTTTCGCAATAATTTTATCCATCGGTCAGTTCCTCCCTTTTAAAACCTCTGTCTTACAGTATCTTCCTCCTCTGTAAATAAACGCTTTCAAGGCAGTTTGGGTGCTGTACGGGTGCTGCGCAACAAGACTTACGTGCACTCTCATCGACCTGTTTCTTCTCCAAGCAGGAATTTTTCAATGCCGATATAGTATATCCCATCATCATCGTGCCACGGTATAATATTATCCTTTATAACAACTATCTTGCGGAAGGAGTCATTGACGCGTTTCAGGGAATTGACCTCCTGCCTACGTTTTTCCTCGTCCGATACAGTAAATGCAGACTGGATATAAAGCCTGTCACTTCCGTTGTTTGCAACAAAGTCTATTTCAAGCTGCGAACGGACGCTTTTCCGTTCTGCATTCTTGTGATTATACTCAACCATTCCGATATCTACACTATAATCACGATAACGAAGCTCGTTGTAAATAATATTCTCCATTATGTGGTTTTCTTCCTGCGTTCGGAAGTTGAGTCTTGCATTACGCAGTCCGATGTCGGAGAAGTAGTATTTGAGCGGTGAACCGATATACTTTCTGCCCTTTACGTCAAACCTCTGTGCCTTATATAGTAGAAAAGCATCTATGAAGTAATCGAGATATTTTGCAATGGTATCGTCGGTGATACCCATCTTTTTTACGCTCGCAAAGGTGTTTGACAACTTTAAAGGATTGGTAAGAGAACCGACAGACGATGAGATCACGTCCAAAAGGTCTTCAAGAACGCTTTTGGCATGACCTATACTGTTTCTCGTGATGATGTCATCAAGGTATATCTTATCGAAAAGATCGCAGAGATACGCAGCCTTGTCTTCATGTGTCTTTTGCATCATTACAAGAGGCATTCCGCCGTACGTAAAATATTCCTGCAATGCGTCGTGTTTATCGCCGGTGTAGGCGTTATAAAACTCTGAGAATGAAAGCGGGTTTACCCGTATCTCGTCACCTCTGCCACGGAATTCGGTCAGAATATCGGATGACAGCATCTTTGAATTACTGCCGGTCACATAAATATCGGCATTCTTTATTTTCATCAAACCCAGCACAACATCAACGAAGCCGACCGTTTCATTGGTTCCCGGAAGATACGGATTTGGTATTTCGGCTACCTTCTGTATCTCGTCAAGGAAGATATAGTTCATTCTGTCCTTATCTGTCATGAGCTCACGAATATGCTGTCCGAGTTCTATAGGATTAAGCCAACGGATATTCTCG
>JAGCVY010000092.1 GCA_017962105.1 Lachnospiraceae bacterium | reverse complement strand
GGAACCGATGATATCGAAACCGCCGGTGTTGCGGAAGGAATCGATGAACGCGTCATCGAAGGTTACGTAATCATCCTCCAAAAGTCCGCTGGGACCGCCCTTAAAACCGAGAAGTACATTGTCCTTGTCGGTAGCCTTCAGCGCGTCGTACAGACCGCAGACAACGTTGTGTCCGCCGGGTGCCTGTCCGCCGGAGAGGATAACGCCGACAACCTGCTTCTTCGGTGCCGAGGTGTTGGAACCCTTTACGAAGGTAATCTCTTTCTTGCCGTAGGTGTTCGGGAAGAGAGCCTTGATCTTGTCCTGATCGGCTACGCTCTGAGTAGCCTCGCCTTCCTTCACGCAGATGTCCGCGATACCGTTGCGGAGCATTCCCGGAAGCTTCGGCTGATACTGATATCTTGCTTTTTGAAGAGGGGAAAGATTCATACAGATACTCCTTTTCTTGTCATACTTACAGGGCCCGGCCCGCGCAGTTTCGCGGAATTCCCCGAACCCCATTTGATGTGTATTCTATACCATATGATGAAAAAAGTAAAGGATGCATTTTCCGAAAATGCATCCTCTTACACTTGTCCCGAAATGCCGTTGAAAGCCTGCCTTTTACCGCGGTGTGAGTGTCTTCGGGATCCCCGCAGCCGGGTTTTTCTTTCTTTTTTCCTCCCGCAGTGCCGCCTCCTCCATAGCCGCCTTCAGATGGTTGCGGATAATTTCTTCCGAGCGCTTTTCGGAGAAGTCGTACACATCGTTCGTATCATCGAACAGGTTGATGTTCGCCCGGAAATCATACAGGGTTCCGCTGGAATCCCCGACGTCGTTGGATTTTCGCACGAGCCAGACCGTGATCAGGATCGCCAGCGCCGCGCCGATCAGAATCCCGAGGCCGCCGAAGACAACTGCAATTATCGTAGATAAGGTGTTCGTCATACTACCGATCCTGCCTTTCCGTTGCAAAACTCCGGGTGACCGTCGACTCCGTCAGCTTGCAGCTTTTTGAAAGTCTCTTATAGTTTTTCACCGTGCGGTGCCACAGGGCTGTCACCGAAAGACCTCCCACGATACAGAGGTTTCCCAGCGCTTTGATCACATCCGAATCTATCTCGCTCACGCTTTTGAACAGCCAGGGAACCTGTATCCCTCCCACCGCACCGAGGGCGGTGCAGAACACCGCAGCCAGAGCTGCCAGCAGGGTGAAGGCCTTCGCTTTCACATAGGGAACCGCGCCGATCATCTTCCCGGTCTGTCCGTTGATCAGCATTGTGTGCGGTACCCCGTCATAGGTAAAGGTCAAGAACCACGCGGGAAGAAGCACATATCTCGGGTTCATGGCCTTTCCGATGGGATTGCAGCTGATCTTCTCCGGTTTCTTGCGCTTCAGGGTTGACTTTACATTATTCTCAACATATTCATCGAAAAGCTCCGCCGCCCGCCGGATGGCGGTCTGTTCCATCTGATACGACGGGTAATCCCGCTTGTTCGAGTAAAACCCGGACAGATACGCCGCATCGAAGGGAACCATTCCCTCCAGATCATACGGCTCCAGCCTCTTGGAAGACTCGTCCGGCACCGCTTTCGAAGCGTCCAGCGTCATACTGCGGAACGTGCAGTCCCCGCCGCGGACGGCGGTCATCTTTTCCCTGCCGTCCCAAAAGGTTTTCTTGTCGGTCTCATAGCGCCAGAGCTGGCGGTCTCCGTAGTACACGTCGAAAAGCCAGTACGGGATATAGATTCCCCGCAGGCAGTCGGTCTCGAAATTCTTGACCTTCTTCGGGACGAAAAATCCCTTGGACAATCTCTTGCGGATGGTTTTCTCCGCTTCCTCTTTGGTCACCTTGAACGGAATGATATAGTCCGGCTTCAGCATGCCCTCCAGCCGGTCCGTGACCACGGCCGCCTGACCGCAGAACGCGCAAAATGTGGATGCCTCCGTCCCGTCGATCGCCAGCTCCGCACCACAGGCATTGCAGTGCAGAATGGTCATCTGCATCGTCTCCCGCATATCCCGGTACATATCCTCAGCAGACTTCTCTGCCTTCTGCTCCTCCGCCGGTTTCTCCGGTTCTGCCGTGTTTATTCCGATCTGTTCCAGCTTAGCGGCAAGCTCCTGTAGCGCTTTTTCGATCTCCGCCACGGAATACGATGCTTCGCAGTATGCACAATGCAGTTTCTGTGTCGCCGGATCGAACTCCAAGGTTACCCCGCAGCCGGGACAGCGATAGTTTTTCTGCATAACAGTTCCCATTGACTAACCCCCTTGTTGGTAAAGCATATTTACCATTTGAGTCAGTATACCACCACTGTCTCCGGAACGCAATACATTTTCCGCAAAAATTAATAATGTCCTCTGACGCGGAAGAAATCGTTCCGTTTTCGTGCAATTTGCCATATTGACTGCCCCTATATCTTGTGGTATGCTTTGGACAAATGAAGAACATTTAGCCTCTGACGGTTCATGTGGAAGCAACCACAGTGGGGTTAAATGCGTAGGACAGCGTCCGTGCTGTCATCAAGCCGACCGTCTGGGCAACAGTTCATTATGTACTGTTGCTTTTTTTGTTCTTATACAGCGACACATCACCGCGGCAAAGTGCGGAAAATGTTATCCCGAAGGCGGGATTGCCAAAAAGGAGGAAGGTACCATGGAAGCTTGGGAAGGATTTGTCGGAGAAACCTGGAAAAACGAGATCAACGTCCGGGATTTCATTCAGAACAACTACACACCCTACGACGGGGACGGCAGTTTTCTCGCGGAGGCAACCGACCGCACAAAGGAGCTGATGGGAAAGCTCTCCCACCTCTTCGACCTCGAGCAGCAGTTCGGCGGTGTCCTCGACATCGACACGCAGCATGTAACCTCACTTCTCAACTATAAGCCCGGCTACCTGGACAAGGACAAGGAGCTGATCGTGGGTCTGCAGACCGACCGGCCCCTGCGCCGCGGCGTCAACCCCTTCGGCGGTATCAACATGACCAGAAAAGCCTGCCAGGCTTACGGCTACGAGCTCTCCGAGAAGGTTGAAGAGGAGTTTTTATACCGCACCACCCACAATGACGGCGTCTTCCGCGTCTACAGCGACGAGATCCGCAAGGCCCGCCACGTGGGCATCATCACCGGTCTTCCGGACGCCTACGGCAGAGGCCGTATCATCGGCGACTACCGCCGCGTGGCCCTCTACGGCGTCGACCGCCTGATCGAGGAGAAGACGAAGGACAAGGCGGAGCTCGCCGCTTCGCAGCCCATGGACGCCGAGACCATCCGCCGTCTCGAGGAGCTCTATCAGCAGATCAACTTCCTCGGGAAGCTCAAGGACATGGCGCTTCTCTACGGCATTGATATCAGCAAGCCCGCGACGAACTCCCGGGAGGCGATCCAGTGGCTGTACTTCGGCTACCTCGGAGCCATCAAGGAGCAGAACGGCGCTGCCATGAGCTTAGGCCGCACCTCCACGTTCCTCGACATCTACTTCGAGCGCGACCTGAAAAACGGTGTTTACACCGAGTCCGAGCTGCAGGAACTTCTCGATGATTTCGTTATGAAACTCCGCATGGCCCGCCATCTCCGCACGCCCGAGTACAACGAACTCTTCGCCGGCGACCCGATGTGGATCACCGAATCCGTAGGCGGCATGGGTGAGGACGGGAGAACCCTCGTCACAAAGAACTCCTTCCGCATCCTGAATACGCTCTACACCTTGGGCCCGTCCGCAGAGCCGAACCTCACAGTGCTGTGGTCGAAGGATCTGCCGCAGAACTTCAAGAATTTTGCAGCGAAGGTATCCTGCGATACCGACGCCATCCAATATGAGAACGACGACCTGATGCGGCCGATCTACGGCGACGACTACGGCATCGCCTGCTGCGTCTCCGCGATGCGCCTCGGCAAGGACATGCAGTTCTTCGGAGACCGCGCAAACCTCGCAAAGCTTCTTCTGATGAGCCTTAACGGCGGCCGCGACGAGCGCTATAACATGCAGGTCGGCCCGGAGATGCCCGTCTATGAGGACGAGTACCTCGACTACGACAAGGTGTGCGAGCGCATGGCCTTCTACCGCGACTGGCTTGCGAAGACCTACGTCACCGCCATGAACATGATCCATTACATGCACGACAAATACGCCTACGAGAAGACCCAGATGGCCCTGCACGACACCAACGTGCACCGCTACATGGCCTTCGGCGTTGCAGGTCTTTCGGTTCTCGCAGACTCGCTCTCCGCGATCAAGTACGCAAAGGTCAAGCCCATCCGCGATCCCGAGACAGGACTCATCAAGGATTTCGAGACCACCGGCGAGTTCCCGTGCTACGGCAACGATGACGACCGCGTCGACCTTCTTGCCAAGGAGCAGACCGAGCTCTTCTTAGCTGCTCTTAAGAAGACGCCGACCTATCGTAACGCCGAGCATACGCTCTCGATCCTCACCATCACATCGAATGTCATGTACGGCAAAAAGACCGGCAACACGCCCGACGGACGCCGTGCCGGCGAGCCCTTTGCACCGGGCGCCAATCCGATGCACGGCCGTGACAAGAGCGGGGCTCTCGCATCCCTCAACTCAGTTGCCAAGCTTTCGTACCAGACCTGCAAGGACGGCATCAGCAACACCTTCTCCATCATCCCGCAGGCACTCGGTCATACGGAAAATGAGCGCTGCAGCAATCTCATCCACATTCTCGACGGGTATTTTGCGCAGAAGGCCCACCACCTGAACGTCAATGTGCTCAACCGCGAAACGCTGATTGACGCAATGAACCATCCGGAGAAATATCCGACGCTCACCATCCGCGTCTCGGGATACGCCGTAACCTTCAACAAGCTGACTCTCGAGCAGAAGAAGGAGGTCATCTCCAGAACGTTCCACGAAGCCGTATAATTTCGGGAAACATTCGCACGCAAACACACGGGCGGGGCCGCAACGCCCCGCCCGTTTTCCTTTCGGAGGTAAGCATGTCCGATTCCGTGATCAAAGGCAGAATCCACTCCTTCCAGTCCCTCGGCGCCGTTGACGGCCCGGGGTTACGGTTCGTTATTTTCCTGCAGGGATGCCCTCTCCGGTGCATGTACTGCCACAATCCGGACACCTGGAACCGATCCGGCGGTACCGAGTACACCGTGGACGAAGTCGTCGCCAAAGTACTCCGCTACCGCACCTACTTCGGCGAGGACGGCGGCGTTACGGTCTCCGGCGGGGAGGCTCTGCTTCAGGCCCCTTTTGTCACGGAGTTGTTCCGCCGGCTGAAGGCGGAAGGCATCCATACCTGCCTTGACACCAGCGGACTCACACACGCCGGAAGCGGTGACTCCGCCGACGGGGACGAGGCAATACTGACCGCGCTTCTCTGCGTCACGGACCTCGTCATCTGCGATATCAAATTCACATACGAAGAAGACTACCTCGCACATACGCTCGGTAGTCTCGCTTCGGTTCTGTACTTTCTATCCCTCACACAGGCTGCTTCGGTGCCCCTTTGGGTACGGCATGTGGTTGTCCCCGGTCACACGGACTCCAAGGAGGAAGTGCGCGCCATGGTTACCCTTGCCATGCAATACCGTAACCTTAGACGGATCGAGCTCCTCCCGTTCCGCAAGCTCTGCATCACAAAATATGAGTCCCTCAGGATTCCCTTTCCGTGCGCCGACATCCCGGAATGTCCGGAGGCGGCGATCCGCGAACTTCAGAACATCATTCCGGAGACGCTTCGCTGATCTGTCACTTCTTCCAGCTGCTCTCCAATCCCCAGGAAACCGTTTCCAGGGAATCCTCAGAATACAGTGTATCCCCTGTCAAGCTTCCAGAAGGGTTATTCAGTGTTGCAGAATAGACAAGACCCTCCCCGGTAAAGATCTGAACCGTGATATATTCGGTATACCCGATGTCCTGAAAGACAATCGCAAGTCTCTTTCCGTCAAAAAGAAGATTCAGGTTTCTGGCGTTTCCGCCCAGGGTACAAAATTCTCCGTTTGTATCAAGCAGCTTCCCGTATTGTCCGGCATCGTTTTTCCCAATAACCACAACAGGACTCATCTGTTTACTTCGGGCGAGTCTCTCCGCAGTTGATTCTTCTTCGGTATATTCGAACATATACAGCAGGTTAATTGCAAACCAGTCCTCACCGGAAGAAACGATTGTATACAATCTCCGTACAGACTCCGGCTTTTTCCCAAACTGTGTTTCAAAGACACACTCCGCCGTTGTTACATCGATCACCTTTGCACAGTACTCACCCTCGAGCTGATAAAGCACGAGAAGCGTCTTCTGATCCTGACTCAAATACAGTTCCTTCACCTCCATCTCAGGATCCAACGGATAAAGCAGACGGAGTTCATCGGTCTTGGCATCGCACTGCGCCGGGATGTTTTCGTCGATGATATACGGAAGGATATAGACACCGTATCCTCCGGGTACGGTGACCTTCGAGGTGTCAACGATCGCTCCGTTTTTCGTATGAGTATCATACGTGAAATAGATTGCGGAATCCGACACAGCATTGACAAACGACGGCGTATACGAATCCTTTCCTACAGAACTCTGATAGAAGTTATAATACTCACCGTAATCATCGGACTCCTTCTCATACTGAAGTTCCCACACTTCCTCGGGGATCACCGGAATTCGGAACGCATCTCTGATGGCGCCGGCGATCCTCAGATTTTTCGCATTTACTTCCCCATCACTGTATTCGTGATCCACACAAAAATTGAGTGTTGACCAGGTATCCCTCCCATAGCTGAATGCCAGAGTCGGAACACATACATGGAATGTGATCGGATAGTACTCGGTGATCTCCGACAGCGGAATCTGTACGGTCTCACCGCTCTTCTTCAGTTCCTCCGTCATCTCATCCGGAACGATATTCTTTACGTTCATAGCTTCAACAGCGATTCCGGCGTAAAAGCCCTCTGTTTCCACCAACTCATTCCGGCGGAACCACTCCTCTTCCTCACGCTTTGCGGTTTTGTCATATGCCGCCATCTTCGTATCCGTATGGATGCCATCCGCTTCAAACCGGATCGTATTTTCCCTCATCCGGTCAATAGGGGTCGTCTCAACCCAGTCAAACCCTTCATCATACTTGTGCAAAAGGTAGTCGTAATATACGATCTCCAGTCCTTCCGCCGCAGCGGGGTTCCCCTCCTCCGACACGATCCCTGCCGGCGTCCGCTCCATTTTCTTCGCCTTTCCCAGCGCAAACAGGCTTCCGAAAGTACCGACCACAAGGCATACCGCCAGGATTATCCCGTATTTTTTCATGCATTCTCCCTCCTCTGCGCACGCTTTGCCAACCCGTCGACAACGCATTCCAGTACTGCCGCAACCATCGCGGACACCATCATCACCTTACAAACGATAAGGGAAAAGCTGTGAAGGAAATCCGCCCCGTATTTGTCACATGCCCAGTCCGTCATCCGGTAGAAATTCGTGCTTTCTCTCAGGAGTCCCACAAAGCCGGCAACATAGAAGATCCAGATCAGGAGTACGAGGATCCCGATGATAACACAGGGAACCTTCCATTTCTTCACCAGGAGCAGGCGATGCCCTGCAATGGCAATCACACCGAACCACAGAACCGACAGGATTATCGCAGCGATCAGACTCGGCTCATCAACGTTAATGAATTTGTCGAAGACAGTTCCGAAGACTCCTGCCAGAAAGCTTTCCTCGTCACCCATCGCAACCAAAAAGAATAATGAGGACAAAGTCGCAGCGATCGCGCTGTAAATGTCAAACAGCCGCCGCCCCGCGATCCCCATGACCAAAAAGCCGGCCGGGATCAACACCTTCCAATACGCCGCAAGCGACTGGATATCACCTGTGCTCAGTTTCTTGTAAATATATGGGTCCTCCCAGTCAAACGGATTCACAAACGCCTCCAGCGCCAAAAAGAGAAACCCCAGCACGCAGAGCAATCTGCCGATCTGATAGTATTCTTTCCGTTTCATCACAAACCTCCCCGCGGCGGCCGCATCGCGTTCCGCCGTCATCGTTTTGATTTTGACGCACTACTCCGTGCTGCCGAACTTTGCCAGCGACTGACTGACGCGGTCGGACTTGTAGCCGTAGAGCTGCTTGACATACTCGACAAGCGTACTGCCCTGCTCCTCAATCTCCTCCACTTTGACATCTCCGATAATGGTTCCCTTGCGGATCATCACCGCACGGTCGATCAGTCCCTCCACCTCCTCGATCAGATGGGTGGACAAAAACACGGTCTCCGTGGGTTCCAATACACCGAGGAGAAGCTTGTAGAAGTCTTCCCGGTTAAAGATGTCATGGCCCACAAAGGGTTCATCCAAAAAGATGTAATCGGCTCCCTGGCAGAGTGCAAGGATCACTTCCACCTGGTTCTGCTGGCCGGTGGACAGGGTTCGCACCGGGCGGTTCAGAGGAAGCTCGAAAAACTCCGCAAGTCCCTGGTACCGGGTCTGCCGAAACTTCGGAAAATGCTTCGCATAAAACTCGGCGTGCTCCGCCAGCGTCATCTTCGGGAAGAAGCTGTGCTCGCAGGTTCCGAAGGACAGACGGGCGATATTTTTCCGCGTGATCGGCTCTCCGTCCAAAAGGATTTCTCCCTTGTAACCCAAAAGGCCGAGGATACACTTCATCAGGGTTGTCTTGCCGGCGCCGTTCTCGCCGAACAGACCGATGATCTCCCCCTGCCCGAAGGACAGGTCAATCCCGGTAAGCGCGTCAACCTGACCGTTATACTTTTTTCTGACATTTTTCAGTTCTACCATGCGAGTGTCCTCCAGATATTCAAAGATACGCCATCCGGGATCCGGCCCGGAACCGTATTGTGAAAATACATATGACAGTATATGCTTCCAAGGATCACGCAGACTGCCACGCAGACAAGGATCCAGAATACGGGAAACGCAAGGCACCTTCGGTGCAGCTCCCATCGGCTTCGCAGCCGCTTCATCACGTAAATGCTCCTGGTCGGATAATAAAAACTCAGATAATTCATCCCGGCCAGAACCGCAGCCAGCAGAACCTGCAGGGGCAGCAGCCGGAACACCCCCTCCAGCAGGGAGTTGAGGGAGGCAATCTTCACCGGCTCCCGCGTCGTTGTCCACCGTCCGTTCCAAAAGGTATCGACTTCATGGTAGATGTTTTCATCGGGACTTTGGTTCCGGTACCGGCTGAGGAAAGCCGTGCTTGTCGCTGCCATCCACAGAAGGCCGAAAGCCAGTGCCAGCGCGATCACAATGCGCTGCTCCCTTCCTGCCCTTCCCGAGCATTCCCCCGGAAAATGATCAGCAATCCATCGCTTCATTGTCATCCCTTGCCTTTCCGTTGTTAAGGTGCCGCAGCGTCAACACAACCGCGAGCGCGGTGAACAGTGCGATAAAGAAGATGCCCTCGAGAGTCAGGCCGGAGGTGTAGAAAACTGCCAGGACAACCAACGAGACGATCCCGAGCCCCCGGGAGGAACTGTTCCCCGGGTACGTGGAGATGCAGGCACACCCTGCTCCGGTGCACAGCAAGTAACACACATTCCGGATCAGCAGTGCCGGGCTGGAAAGCGGGAATACGCTGTGATAAAACTGCCTCAGGTATATCGCAAACACAAAGTCCAGAGGGACAGTACTGTCCGGTCTTGCCGCGTCATGCATCAGACCCGCTGCCGTCAGCGTGATCACCTCCGTCTGCCAGAGAAGCAGGAAGAAAAGCGTGCATACGACAGCGTCCCAGAAATACACCATCCGCTCGGATATCTGCAGTCTCGACAGGAGATATCGTCTGCGGCTCTTCCCCGGCAGCAGCCCCGCGCAGGCAAAGGCAACGCCGAAGGACGCGACGGCAAATGTGATATAGAACACCAGATACTCCTTTCCCGTCTGGAAGGAACCGGTCTCGGCTCCCCTGTTCAGGAAAAAGAGCTTGTAAACCGAAAGGCTCACCACGGGGATCGCCGCAATGCAAATCAGCGCCCACTTCAGCTTCTGCCGCACCAGCAGCAGGAATACCGAACTGTGTTTATTCATAAAGCAATTACCTCCGTCATTCTCTACCCATTTTCCGAACCGGTGTTACCCAATATCGCCGGTAATCTCGGCAAGTGCCTGCCCAACCCGGTCGGACTGATACCCGTAGGTTTTCTTGACATAATCGATCAGCGATGTCCCGCTTGCTTCAATGGTTTCTGTGGAGATGTCATCCACCAGCTTCCCCTCGTGGATCAAAAGCGCCCGGTTGATGAAGCCCTCAACCTCTTCGATCAGATGCGTCGAGAGGAGGATCGTCTCATCCGGCTCCAGAAGGCCCAGGATTATCTTGTAAAAGTCCTCCCGGTTGAGCAGGTCATAGTTTACAAAGGGCTCGTCCATCAGGATGTACTCCGCGCCCTGGCAGAGGGCCAGGATCACTTCCATCTGGCTCTGAATGCCGTAGGACAGATTTCCGATCGGACGATTTAAAGGGATTTCAAAGAACTTCGTCAACATCACGTACCGTTCCCTTCGAAACTTCGGAAAATGTTTCGCGTAATACGCCTCGTGATCCGCTGCCGTCAGGAACGGGAAACAGCTGTGCTCCGTGCTTGCGAAGGACAGACGGTTCGCGTTACTCCTCGTGACCGGCTGCCCGTCCAAAAGGATTATCCCTTTGAAGGACTGCAGTCCGAGAATGCTTTTCATAAGCGTTGTCTTTCCGGATCCGTTCTCGCCGAACAGCCCCACAACCTCGCTGGGTCCGACGGAAAAAGTGACGTCCGAAAGCGCCTGTACGGCTCCGTATCGTTTGCTGACTTTTTGTATTTCCAACATTTTGTTTTCTTCCTTTTCTGTAGCTTTCTACTTCCACTGTACCGTGAGGGAATAGTTGTGGACGTAACCATCGGAGGGAAGCCAGGACTTCTGAAGAGATCCGTTCAGATATCCGGCATACTCCTCTCCCTTCCGGGTCATAACGTAAAGGGTTATCCTCTTGCAATCCGTAAAATCCTTTCTCGAGGAATCGAGAGGGGAATAATATGCTACATAAGTCCCGGGGGCAACAACACATACCAGACGTTCTCCGTCATAGGCAAACCGCCCTTCCAGCATATCCTCAGTCCCCCACGGATAAGCCTCTTTTTCCCGGTTCCACGGGATCTCCATGACCTTATCCCATACACCTTCGTCATTTTTCGCTATGACGATAAAGGAATCCTCCACACTGCTTTGTACCGGGGAAACATAGATGATGCAGCAGTCCTCCCCCTGAACAGGTTTTTCGGTGAACCGGAAGTATATCCGGGATTCCCCGTCGCCGATGGGAATCTCGGAAACCGTCTCCCCGGTCGACGCCGAAACCGCGGAGATCACGGATTCTCCGCTCTTCTTCTGTGTAAGGACAAGCACCGTCTGCTGATCCCGGCTCAGGTAAAGATTCTGCACCGAAGCATCCGGATTGATTTCGAAGAAAAGTTCCAGGCGGGAGGTGTCAAAAACAACCGTATCGCTTACGGAGTACGGAACCCGGTACACGCCGTACCCGTTGGGCATGTTGGTCATGTCGATATCCCAACCATACGCATCCCGACGGTACTCAATCGAAAAATATACCGAATCTCCGGTACAGACGCTTGCCACGGAAAGCGCTCCATCATCGACCTCAACTCTATCCTCATGAAGCCAGACTGCATAATCTTTCGGAATCGGCAGTTGAAGAGCCTCACTGAGTGCTTTCGCGGATGCCGGATCGGCAGTAAGATCACCGAGGCCGAACCGAAGCGGCATATAACTGCGATAATCGGAAAGAAGGATCTTTCGGGAATCGGTTTCCTTGCTCTTGTCCAGCAGCTTCTCCTGCAAGTCCTGAAAGCCGGTTTCATCGATCGCAGCAAACATCGGATTACGGTCCGCATCAACCGGATCGGATCCCGCATTTTCGCGGGAATCACGAAGTCCATCGAGATCAAACATCCGGAAAAGCTCGTCATTATCAGTTTTCTTAAGCGTCGTTGCGCTCGTGTTCCGATCCGCCGTAAAATCCACCAGATTGTGCCACAGCAGACCATCTACAGCCGTGTCATACATATCGATCTGCAGGCCGTCAAGGAGTCTCCGTTCGCCCCGGATCGTGGTTACCTCATAGGAGACATCCTCCGCCTGGGCCTTCCAGGAAGACATGGCATATACAACTCCGGCGGCACCAGCCAAGAAGACCGCCAGCGCCAGGATCAACATTTTACGCATTGGTATTTTCCTCCTCAAAATCGGCAATCGCCTTCCCCACACGGTCTCCCTGATAGTTGTATGCAGTCTTCACATACTCCGTCAGGGATTGCCCGTCCTCCTCGATCTCCGATACCGACACATTGTCGATGATTTTTCCGTCCTTTATCAACACAGCCCGTCCGATCAGGCTCTCAATTTCCTCGATCAGGTGCGTGGACAGGATCACTGTCTCGTCGGGTTCCAGAATGCCGGTCAGCACCTTGTAGAAATCGCTCCGGTTAAACACATCGCTTGCGGAAAACGGCTCGTCCAAAAGGATGTAGTCCGCTCCCTGGCAGAGCGCCAGAATAACCTCCACCTGATTTTGCTGTCCGGCAGACAGATTCTGCAGGGGGCGGTGCATCGGGATGTTGAAAAACTTCATCAGCCCCTGAAATCTCCGCTCGCGGAAGGTTTCGAAATGTGCCCGGTAAAACTCCGCATGAGCTGCGGCGGACAGTTCGGAATAAAAGCTGTGCTCACAGGTTCCGAATGCAATCCTTCCGATGTTGGCCGTACCCACAGGCTCTCCGTCAAGCCGGATCGTTCCCTCGTACGGGATCAGCCCCAAAATGCTTTTCATCAGGGTTGTTTTGCCGGCGCCGTTCTCCCCGAACAGGCCGATGATCTCTCCCCGGGGTATCGCAAGATTCACCCCGCGGAGGGCATTCACGACTCCCTGATACCGCACGCGTACATTTTTAATCGTGATCATATCAGCATCCTCCAAAATTCAAGCGTTTCCTGGTTCAATTCATATGGAACGCTATGGCGGTAAAGTGCGATGTACCCCGTCAACAGCAACGCGCACAGGATGATTGCGATCAGGATGCATAACACCGGCAGAGCCAGACAGCGGACATGCATCTCCGTGCGGCTTTTCAGGCGTCTCATGACGCAGACGGACCGGCTCGCACGGTAGAACTGCATATAGTAGGTAACTATTTTCCACACACAGAAGATGACTAAAAGCGTCAGCCCGAAAAACCGGGAAGCCAGCATCTCGTTGAGGCTCTTAATGTCATCCCGATATGACAGGTCGATGATTGTTTTGGGGTTACTCCAATAGTCAATAAAAAACAGCAGGCTGTAATTCACCATCGCCAAAAGAGCAACCGCATACAGGATAATTTCCCTGCGGATGTCCCGGACCGGCGGAAGAAAACAATACCGGCAGAAGGGATGCACGGGACTGGCCGCGGAGTTCTTTGTCTGTTTCGCGGGATCCGTTTCCCTGACCCCCTCCGTACCCTTTTCGCGGTCGGTCAGCATCCAGCAGATCAGCAGCGTAAGGCCGAAGACAATCACTGCGCCGATGAGTTTGAGCGGTACTTCTCCTTCCAGAAAATCCCGGATGTGCTCAAAGGAGTTGATCAAAACGATGATCGCAAAGAAAACAATCCATACGATCCGAACAGTTCTGTCCCGGAACAGCATTCCCAGACACAGGGAAGCGCTGATGACGAAGAAGAGTCCCGTCAGGAGCCATTGTCCCAAATCATAGAACGGAACGATGGCGTGAAACAATGAATACCGGTACAGTGATATGACGATGTACGGTGCTCCCTGAAGACCTCCGTTCACGCTCTGATAAATCTGCCCTGCGCCGAAGAGAATGAGGATTAAAAACATCCACAGCAGCAGAAACACCGTAAGGTTCGCCGCCAGCTCCCACCGGAACACGCTGCCCTCGGAGATGCGGAGACGTCCGCGCAGATTCTCCGTCCTGCTCCGTTTCGACGGAAGCGACAGACAGGAAACCATAGCGATAACATACCCTGCGACAATGATGCAGGTGAGGATCAGTTTGCTGTACCCGCCGGAAAATGAGTCGTATGCGCTCTCTGAAGTCTCAACATCCGTATACTCGCCGGTCTCCGAGTCCTCTATCGGTATCCACTCCCCCGTCTGTTCATCATACGCTTTATAGGATACGTACTGTCCGCTCTTCACGCCGAACATCCGGTAACATCCGAGTCCGATCACGGCCAGCAGCAGGAAGCGGATCAGAAACTTCGGCAGCTTCCTGCGAAGTGCAAATGCATATACGGAAAAATGCTTTTTCATGCCTCTGTATCCTCCCAGTTCCGCTCGATCAATCGCAGCGCTTCCGCCTTGTCAATTCCCATTTGTTTCAGGGAAGCCGTGATGCTGCGGATGTCGTCCGCAAGCAGTTCTTCCCGCAATTCCCTGATCTTGTCTTCCGATAATGTCATGTTACTCCCCGCCCCCATTTGTGATGTAATCAGGTTCTCGTCCTCCAACAGGTGGAACGCCTTCTGCACGGTGTTCGGGTTAATCCCCAAAAGTGCCGAAAGCATTCTTCTCGATGGAAGTTCGTCGCCGTCCCGGATGGTTCCCGCGACCGCACCGCGCTTTATAAACAGTAGAATCTGTTGATAAATCGGCACGCCGTCAACCGGGTGAAATGTGTCAAATGAAATCATACTGTTACCGTCTCCTAAATCTTCTTACGTTCTGTCATCCTATAATCCCCACAAGCTGCATTTCTCTGACCGTATTAGTCGTGTAATACGGTTGACTGTATTATACGACTAGTACACTTGCCTGTCAATACCAATTTCAGAAAAAATTAAAAAAGCCCCGAAAGGCCTGTATTTAAGCCTTCCGGGGCTGTATCTGTCCCTGTTTCCTATCGTGTTATCAATATCCTTTGATCCGGTCAACCACGCGCAAAAGCGGTTCCCCGGCTGCATAGTTTTTCAGGTTTTCGCAAAACATTTCCACATTGCGGTCGAGGGTGTACGGAAGCGTCAGACCTCCTGCGACATGGGGTGTAATCAGAAGATTTTTCGTGCCCCAAAGCCTGCTGTCCGCAGGAAGCGGTTCCGTGCGGAACACATCAAGCGCCGCTCCGGCAAGATGCCCTGCATCCAGACTGTCAGCCAACGCGTCCTCATCGATGGCGGAGCCTCTGCCGACATTTACCACATAGGCACCTTCCGGCAGCATCGCAATTCTCTCGCGGGAGAGAATGCCCACGGTCTCCGGGGTATCCGGGAGACTCATCACCAGCAGATCCGTCGTCGGAAGCACCTTCTCCAACGCGGAAATCGCCTCCACCCGGTCAAACGCAGCCTCTTCGCACTGCCCGCTTCGGCATACGCCGATGAGTTCGGCCGGCTCAAACGCCCTCGCCCTTCTCGCAAAGCAGCACCCGATATCACCGGTCCCGAGCACCGTGATCCTGCTGTTTTTCAGGGACTTCTGCGGCCTGGGAGCACCCCATTTCCCGTTGAGGGTCTCCTGATAAAAACCCGTTAAGCCTCTCATCATCATGAGCGACACGGCGATGATATGCTCCGTGATCGCGACACCGTAAGCTCCCGAGGAGTTGGTGAGGATGCACTCTTCGTTGGCAAATGCCCCCGGCTTCATCAGAAAATCCACGCCTGCCGACGGCACGGAAAGCCACTTAAGATTTTGGCTAGTTCGCGCCGTGTTTACGCCGAATCCGTACAGCACTTCGGCATCCCGATAAGCCTCCGGAATCTCTGCCTCTGAAGCGGCGAAGCACAGATCCGCACCCGTCTGCTCCGCTGTCTCGCGCAACAGTATGATATGGTTTTCTTTTAACAGGTTATTGATCACAACGACTTTCATTCCGCACCTCCGGACTTCTCTTCCTCGAAAAATGTGCGGATTGCCTCCGCCATCTCCGGCAGATGCCTCGTGAAACAATGGTCGTCCCCATGGATCGGGATTACCCTGGCGTTTTTGTACAGTTCGCCTGCTTTCTCCGCATAGGAGAACGGCACGGTCTCGTCATCGTCCCCGTGGATGATAACGACAGGCCCGTCATATCTCGCAATCTCATCCTCAACATGGATTGCTCTTGCAACACGGATATAGTCACCGGACAGTTCCCAGCTGTCGGAAACAATCTTCTCCGGGATGTGGTTCTCGTCAAATGTAATTCCGAGAAGCGAGCCGTCCCTTGCATTTTCCGGGATCATCCACGCCGGCGACAACGGCAGGATCGCCTTGAAGGCCTCTGCGCACATGCCTCCGATGAGCATCGTGAGAAGACCGCCCTGAGAGTGTCCGCTCAGGTACAGATCCGTCACAAAAGGAAGTTTTTGCGCATAGCGGACAACCGCAAGAGCGTTCGTCACCCACTTGTACAGCGTGTGGTTCCGGAACTCCCCGTCGCTTCCGCCGTGACCGTACATCTCCGCGCGCAGCACCGACACGCCCGCATCGTTCATGGCCTTCTGCGCTGCGATAATGTGATCCTCCTCCATGTGGCCCGTGAAACCGTGGATCAAAATGCACAACGGCCCTCTCCCCGCCTCTGTCGGTCGGTCAAGCTTTGCGTGCAAACGCACGCCGTCACAATCGATATAAAACTCCTTCGTCATCTCCCGCTCCTCCCGGTTCTCAGAATGTGTACTTCTATTGTAGCATTCGTTTCCCGGCCGGAAAATGTTCTATTTCCTCTTTCACACGGTTTATACTGTATAAACACTCTTCCCGGGTCTTATCCAAGCGCCACATCCAGTGCCATCATCAGAGTGAATCCGAAGGAAAACATCAACACACCGATGTTGGTGTGCTCCCCTGCCGACACCTCGGGGATCAGCTCCTCCACGACCACATACATCATGGCGCCCGCCGCAAAGCTCAGAAGATACGGCATCGCCGGAACCAGAAGTCCTGCCGCAAGGATCGTCAGAAGTCCGAACACCGGCTCCACGGCGCCGGACAACGCGCCGTCACGGAATGCGCCGAGCCGGCTTCTTCCGTTGGCGTGCAGCGGCATCGAGATGATCGCACCCTCCGGAAAATTCTGGATCGCGATACCCACCGAGAGCGCCAGCGCCGCTCCTGCGGTGATGGATGCATTTTCCGCGAGAAGGCCCGCGTAAACCACGCCAACTGCCATTCCCTCGGGGATATTGTGAAGCGTCACCGCAAGGACCATCATGGTGGTCTTCCGCAGATGGCTCTTCACGCCCTCCGGCTTATCGCTGTCCATGTGAAGGTGCGGGATCACAGAGTCGAGGAACAACAGTAAAAGCACGCCCAGCCAGAAGCCGGCGACCGCCGGAACAAACGCCCATTTGCCCATGGACTCCGACTGGTTCATCGCGGGCATCAGCAGGCTCCAGATGGAAGCCGCAACCATCACACCGGCTGCAAAGCCCGTGAGGGCCCGCTGTACCTTATCGTTGAGCTGCCCGCGCATAAAGAAAACGCACGCAGCGCCGCCCGCCGTCCCGGCGAACGGAATTAATAATCCGAGAATTACATCCTTGGTAAACATAGCAATCCTTTCCATTCCATAAGCATATATTATCTGCGAAAGTCTGCTGCATCAGCGAAAGGGAACCCTTCCAAAAAACAGCATACTCTTCGTATATTCTTTTTTCAATACAAAGCATCCTGTTATCTCGTCCATCACATTTATCTGACCCTGATCGCAGGCTCTATTCGCTTCGCAATTACAACGGCAAGCGCCAGCTTCACGAAATCCGGAATGATGAACGGAAACACGCACCACCCGAGAACCGTGACCAGCCCGACCTTTCCGCTGTTCTGCACATAGACATGCATAAACCAGGCTGTTCCGAATGCATAACACACAACAAGCCCGATGATAAGCGCCGCCACTTTGACAACTGTTTTCTTTTTGAACAATCTCATGAACAGGATATAAATCAGTCCGATGAGAAGGAAGCCAAAAATGTATCCGCCCGTGCTCCCGAAAAGTATTCCTACGCCTCCGCCGAATCCTGCGAAGACAGGCACTCCGACTGCTCCAAGCAGGATATATACCAGTGTCGCAAGCGTCCCTCTTTCACCCCCCAGAAGAAGCAGCACGAAAAATACGGCAAATGTCTGAAAGGTAAACGGAACCGTTGTCGGTATGCTTATCCAGGAACATATCGCGATCAGCGATGCTCCGATTGAAATATAAACCAGATCTAAAACCGTTAACCCCGGTTTTGTCTTAACTGCCTCTTCGCTGCTCATTGTGCATGATCCTCCGATAGTTTCCGCATTTTGCGAACCTCGTTCGAAAAACGTCTCTAAGAAGGTAGCACAATAGCGTCACATTGTCAACCTATTTCGTTTGTTTGGTTGACAATCAGCACTCTCTCAAGGATGCCGGCAATGAGTGTGTTTTTGGCAATCGTGGCTTTCCCGGGAGCAAACAACCCGGTGGCTCTGTCTTTTACATCCTCTGGAAAACTGTTTAAATCCGAATCAAAGTTGATCCCGATCCCCGCCACGATCCACTGCAGGGTGTTACTGTCAAATTCGCTGCCCGACTCAAGAAGAATCCCGCAGATTTTCTTTCCCTCAACATAGAGATCGTTGATACCTTCAATATAGGACTCAACGCCGGTGAGCTCCCGGATCGCATTGATCACCGCATTTCCCACATGAGCCGTGACCGCTTTGCTGTCGGTAAGAGTCAACATGTCAGGCCTCAGCACAACGCTCATATAAAGGCCGCCTTCAGGGGAAAAGAAGGAATGATCCTTCCTGCCTCTCCCGCCGGTCTGTGTCACGGCAACGACGGCAGTTCCGTGAGGCGCGCCCTTCACGGCCAGTTCTTTTGCCTTATCGCTTGTGGACCCGAGACTGTCATACACAAAGATGTCGGCTTTTCTGAGTTCCTCCGTCAGTCCGGCTTTTATTCCCTCGGCGGAAATAATGTCGGTATTGCCGGCCAGCCGGTAGCCCTTGTTACTGATTGCCTCTATGTCATAGCCCTTCCCTCGAAGATCCCTTATGGCTTTCCAGACGGCATTTCTCGAAACGCCGCACTGCTTCGCCATTTCCTCTCCGGAAATGTAGCTCTCTTTGTTGGATTCCAACAGAAACAAAACATTTTCCGATGTATTCATCTTCTTCAATGTTCACCCCTTATTCCGTACCAAACAATTTGTGTAATTATACCATACAGAACGGTTCCTTGTCACTTGCAAAACAGGAATGGCCGAAGCACGACAGAAAAACGAGAAGAAATCTAAAATGATATCTTCTCGTTTCGTAGTTATCTCCGGTTATTATCCCCAGACTTCCTCGGCGATTTCCTTCACCAGGCGAAGTTTTGCCCACTGTTCTTCATCCGTGAGCTTGTTTCCGATCTCGCAGGAAGCGAAGCCGCACTGCGGGCTTAAGTACAAGCGATCCATCGGAACATAATTGGCCGCTTCACGGATCCGCGCGATCACGCTCTCCTTGTCCTCCAGCTTCGGCGTCTTCGTGGTGATCAGTCCGAGCACCACCTTCTTATCCGGCGACACCTTGGCAAGAGGTTCAAAGCCGCCCGAGCGCTCGTCATCGTACTCAAGGAAGAGCGCGTTGACATTTTCCTTTGCGAACACATAATCCGCGACCGAATCGTACGGACCGCTGCAGAAGAACGCCGAGTTGTAATTTCCACGGCAAATGTGGGTGTTGACGATCAGATCCTCCGGCTTGCCCTCGAGAGCGAGATTGTTCACCTCAAGAAGCTGTGCCTTGACCTCCTCGATATCAATGCCGAGGGCCTTGTAACGGTGAGCCGCAGCGTCCCCGACAACAGCGCCCCAGGTGCAGTCATCAAGCTGCAGGTTCCGGCAGCCGGCATCGTAGAACTGACGGATCACATCCTGGTAAGCCTTAGCGATGTCCTGAATCAACTCTTCGTTTGTTGCATAGTACTTTCTGGTGTTCTCGTAGTTAAACGGAACGATCATCTGCTGGAATGTCTGTGCCGGCGCGGGGATCGTGTATTTTGCCACGGTGTTCTCGTCCTCAAACTGCTTTAAGAACTTGAAATACTCCACGAACGGATGGGGCTTTGCCTTGATTTTCCCGGTCAGGTACGTGTCATCCAAAACAGCGAGCACGCCGTTGAAGGGAATGCCCTTTCCTGTATGCTGATGGCCGACTCCCTCGAATCCCCACATGAAATCGAGGTGCCAAAATGTTCTGCGGAATTCGCCGTCAGTGATCACATGGAACCCGAGTTCCTTCTGCTTAGCAACGACCTTGGTAATCTCCTCGTTGACAATCTGATCAAACTCTTCCTGCTCAAGCTTGCCTGCCTGATATGCCTCCTTCGCATCCTTCAGTCTCTGCGGACGGAGGAAGCTCCCCACAAAATCATAACGGTACGGTGTTGTAATTTTACTCATTTTCCTGATCTCCTTGGTTTGGTTGATTTTATGTTGGTGATTATAAGCCTATCAACTCAATAGGTAAAATACATCTTTTTGCCGATTTGCCATAGATATTTTCTATGTTTTATGGTATACTTGTCGCGGAATCTATAACTCGATCGGGAGGACACCACCATGACCCTGAAACAACTCCAATATGTCGTGACCACGGCCGAGGCCGGAAGTATCACTGAGGCGGCGGGCAAACTGTTCATCGCACAGCCCAGTCTCACCGCGGCGATCCATGAATTGGAAAATGAATTCGGCATCACGCTCTTTACCCGCTCCGGCAAAGGAATCGAGCTCACCCCGGAGGGCGATGAATTCTTAGGGTATGCCAGACAGGTCCTGGAACAGGCCAACCTGATAAAAGAACGGTACAAAGGAGACAACAAGGGGAAGCTGCGCTTCTGTGTTTCCTCCCAACATTACTCTTTCGTTGTGGAGGCTTTTGTCCGGCTTCTCAAGGAGCATGGAGGCGACAAATACGAATTCCACATGCGCGAGACACAAACCTATGACATCATCGACGATGTGGCGCATCTGCGCAGCGAAATCGGTATTCTGTATCTGAACCGCTTCAACGAGACAGTCATCCGCAAGACCCTGCGGGACAACAACTTAACCTTCACTCCCCTATTCACCGCGAAGCCCCATGTGTTCGTTGGCAAGGGGAATCCTCTTGCATCCAAAAAGACGATCACCCTGGAAGATCTGAAGTCGTATCCGCGTCTTGCCTACGAGCAGGGAAGCCACAATTCCTTCTATTTCTCGGAGGAGATCCTGAGCACCGTGGACTGTGACAGGGAGTTGATCGTCTGCGACCGCGCTACGCTGTTTAATATGCTGATCGGTTTAAACGGATACACTATCTGCAGCGGCGTCATCAGTGAGGAACTGAACGGGCCGAATATTATCGCAAGACCTCTTGACGTCGACGATTACATGGAAATCGGGTACATTCTTCCCGGCAACGCAAGGATATCGCCGCTCACCGCAAACTATATCGAGATACTGAAAACAACTTCGAAATACTGAGAGTCATTTCACAATACGGAAAACCTTACGCAAGAAAGAAGCAGGAACCGATGAAAACCGATTCCTGCTTTTTGAAATCCCGTAGGTCTGATTATCGATATTCGGAGGGTTTACTTCGCCTTCCCCTGATTGGCCACGGCCTCCATCTTCGCCTTCAGGGCTTCCTGGTCACCGAGGTAATAATGCTGAACAGCATTGAAGTTATCGTCAAATTCATACACAAGCGGGACGCCGGTAGGGATGTTCACGCCGATAATGTCACTGTCGGAGATATTGTCGAAGTATTTTACGAGGGCGCGTAAGGAATTGCCGTGAGCCGCGATGATCACGCGCTTTCCGGCCTCCATATCCTTTTTAATGACCTCGTTGAAGAACGGAACCACACGCTCGATCGTGGTAGCCAGAGACTCGTGAAGCGGCAGAACCGACTGATCCACATCGCGGTACATCTCCTGATTGCAGGGAGCCTCCGGACTGTCCGGTGTAAGTGCCGGCGGCTTCACATCGAAGGAGCGTCTCCAGATTTTCACCTGATCCTCGCCGTATTTCGCGGCGGTCTCGGACTTATTCAGACCCTGCAGAGCACCGTAGTGTCTCTCATTCAACTCCCACGCCTTATGTACGGGAATCCAGTTTCTGTCCATCTCGTCAAGGATATGATTCAGCGTATGGATCGCCCGCTTCAGACGGGAAGTGTATGCCACATCAAAATCAAATCCTTCCTGTTTCAGGATCTCTCCGCCCTGCTTGGCCTCCTCATGACCTTTCTCCGAAAGATCAACATCGTGCCAGCCGGTAAAGAGATTCAACTTGTTCCACTCGCTCTCTCCGTGTCTCACCAAAACCAGTTTCATCATGGTATTCACCCTCTTCAATTGTTTTGTTTAAATCATCTGAGCTATACTCTGCAGCCCGCTCGGGGCATTACAGTTCTTCGATATGTTCTCTTCCTTCCGCAATGATCGAGCGGACATGATCATCGGCCAGCGAATAGAAAATGTGCTTTCCGTCGCGGCGTCCCTTGATCAGACGGCTCTGCTTCAGGATTTTCAGCTGATGCGAGATCGCCGACTGCGTCATATTAAGCGCCTCAGCAATGTCATAGACGCACACTTCCGCTTCGAACAGAACGAACAGAATCCGAATACGCGTCGAGTCACCGAACACTTTAAAAAGTTCCGCCAGATCATACAGCTCCGTCTCTGCCGGCATCGACTCCTCTACGAACTTCACCAGATTTTCATGAACCTCCGTCGATTCGCAGGTTTCACAAGTGCCTCGTTCCAAATCGTTCATGCCACACCTCCTCAAATTTCATGACCCCATTATACCATATTTTCACACAGAATCTACGTAAAGTGCGCGAATCGCATTCAGAACCGCAAGAACCATGACTCCCACATCGGCGAAGATTGCCATCAACATATTGGCGATTCCAAACGCACCGAGTATGAGACACAATACCTTAATCCCGAGTGCGAAAATGATATTCTCCTTCACGATCCGCATGCATTTTCTGGCGATGCGGATGGCCTTTGCAATCTTCACGGGATCATCGTCCATCAGGACGACATCCGCTGCCTCAATCGCCGCATCGGAGCCGAGAGCTCCCATGGCGATACCGATGTCCGCCCGCGAAAGGACCGGCGCATCGTTGATTCCGTCTCCGACAAATGCGAGCACTTCCCGTGCGCTCTTCCGCGCCAGCAGCTCCTCCACCGCCGTCACCTTGTCGGCAGGCAGCAGTTCCGAGCGAACCTCATCGACGCCGAGCTCCTTCGCAACCGCCTCGGCAGCCGCTTTCGCATCGCCGGTGAGGACGACTGTCTTTCGGATTCCCGCTTCATGCATCTCACGGATTGCCTGTGCGGCCGTTGGTTTCACGACATCGGAAATCAGGATGTGGCCCGCATATGCGCCGTCAATCGCAACATGCACGATCGTTCCGACATGATGGCATGGGATATACTCAACGCCGTACCGCTCCATCAGGCGCGCATTTCCGATCACAACCTCGTGTCCGTCCACCAAAGCGGCAATTCCGTTTCCGCCGATCTCCTCGACGCTTCCGACGCGCTCTTTGGCAATCGTGTGAACATTTTCCGAATTGGAACTGAGAAGAACCGTCTCCCCGGTCGCCTCATCGATTCCCCACATCTGCCCCGTAACGTAAGCCCGCCGGATGCTCAGAGCAATCGGGTGCGTGGAAAAGCACTCCGCGTGCGCCGCGATCTCCAGCAGCTTCGCGCCGTCCATGGTGCTGTGATGAATGCCGTAAACCTCGAACACGCCCTTCGTCATCGTGCCGGTCTTATCCATCGCGACAACTCCGGTTTTCGCCAGCTGCTCCAGGTAATTCGAACCCTTAACCAAAACTCCGGCACGGCTTGCTCCGCCGATTCCGGCGAAAAATGTAAGCGGAATGCTGATGACCAGTGCACACGGGCAGCTGATAACGAGGAAGGTCAGAGCGCGGTACACCCACATGCCCCACCGGGGAGCCTTACCGAGGATCAATAGCACCACCGGCGGCAACAGTGCAAGGGCAAGCGCGCTGAAGCATACGATCGGGGTGTAGTATTTGGCAAAGCGGGAAATGAAGTTCTCCGAGCGCGATTTCCGCGAGGACGAACTCTCCACCAGCTCGAGGATCTTCGACACCGTGGATTCCCCGAAGGCCTTCGTCGTGCGAACCCGGATAACGCCCGTCAGGTTGATGCAGCCGCTGATGATCTCATCGTTCACATCCGCCTCTCTCGGGACGCTCTCACCCGTCAGGGCGCTTGTATTAAGCGTTGTCTTTCCGTCGATGATAACGCCGTCAATCGGAACCTTCTCGCCCGGTTTTACAACAATGATGCTGCCCGTTTCCACCTCGTCGGGATCCACCTGCTCGATTTCCCCGTCCTTTTCAAGATTCGCATAGTCGGGTCGGATGTCCATTAGGGCACTGATGCTTCTGCGGCTCTTTCCCACCGCGTAGCTTTGGAACAGCTCGCCGACCTGGTAGAACAACATGACCGCGATTCCGTCCGTATAATCGCCGTTTTTCTTGATCAGCGCCAACGCGATAACGCCGACGGTCGCGACTGCCATCAGGAAATTCTCATCGAACACCTGACGATTTCGAATGCCTTTAACCGCTTTTCGTAAAATGTCATAACCGACCGTCAGGTAAGGAACCATGTACATCAGAAACCAGAACGGCTCCTTGATCGCCGCATCTTCGCCCTCGCCGAGGAAGGCATACAAAACACGGATCACGACCATAAGTGCGGCCGCGACCAGAATGCGGATCAACATTTTCCGTTGTTTCCTGTTCATGAACTGTTTCCTCCGTCAGACCGGTGTTATCTCATCAATACTTGCCGGGGTCAGCTTGTTCCGCCCCGGCAAGATAATTTAACTTACAGGAATATCTCGCAGTCATCCTCAACTTTCTTGCAGTTTTTGAGAACGTCCTTCATCACGGCCTTTACATCCGCACCGTCCTCAAACTCCACATCCATCTTGAGCGCCATGAAGTTCACAACCGCGTTTTTCACACCGGCCGTCTTGTTCGCAGCCTCTTCCATCTTATTCGCGCAGTTTGCGCAATCCACATCAATCTTGTACGATTTCTTCATTGTCGTTCTCCCTTTCTCGTTGTATTATATGAGCACTTGTTCATATATCCAACTGAAGTATACTTCCTTAAATCCCGAATGTCAAGATGTTTTTTGTATTTTTACTCCCTGTTTTTCAATGCTTCTGTCATATCGATCTTGCGAACATGCTTTACATGGATCATATTGGTGATCAGGCATGTCGCCGTACCGAGTACCACGATGATTGCCATAACAAGCGGCGTTACCCGGAAGTAGAAGAAACCGCTCATCGAGTTCAGCATTCCAGGCCATATCTTTCCGATGAGGAAATACTGAAGAGGCAGGAATACGATCACCGAGAGAATAATGATCCACTGGGTCTGGGAAAGATACAGCTTATTGACCTCTTTATTCCGGTATCCGAACACCTTAAGAAGAGAGATGTTCAGAGCATTTTTGTCGATGACCATCTTCGTGAGCATGAACATGACAATGACATAACAGATGATACCAACTGCGGTAAGCATCACGATCAACGAGGCCATGAGCGTCTTCATCTGCTTGGCGCTGTCCGCAACCTTATCTTTTGTCACTACCGTGGAGACGAAACGTTCATCAATTCCCGAAATCTCATTGTCGGAGAAGACCGTATTGTAGTAGTCTTCGTCTTTTTCCAGATACGAATTCAATGTCTTTTGGGATGTAAACACATACACTCCGAGTTCGAAATCAACGACTTTTGCCACCTTTGCACTCCATTTGTGAAGTGTCAGTTTGTTATCAATCTCGATGGTGTCACCTTCCCGGATAAGGTTATAGCTCTGGAACACAAAGCCGACCTTCGCCGCACGGTAATCCGCCATCTCGTTGTTGTTCAGCGTAGAGATGTCGCGGCCGTCCACGACGATGGTGCCTTCCGTCGGATTGTCCAAGCCGCCTAAAAGATTCAGAAGCGTACTCTTCCCTGCACCGCTGGGGCCGAGAATAACGACAAATTTCCCCTCCTCCAGGGAGAGATTTACATGGTTCAGTGCCCACTGCTCGTGATCTCCGCTCTTGTACACGCGGGACACGTTTTGGAACTCAACAATTCCCATAGTGTTTCTTTTCCTCCGTTCTTTTCGCATGTTACTTATTTACATTTAAAGGGAGATATTGCGCCGTAAAAACATTGCAATATCCCCCTTAGTACTCACAATACATTCTCCGGAAGCGGTTACTTTACTTTGTGGCACATCTCGTGCATGGCACAGTTCGCGCATCCGCAACCGCAGGACGATTTTCCGTTTCTTCGGTCGCGCACGATCTTCCATGCCGCCAAACCGGCACAGGCCAGCACGATGACAAGAACAATAATAGTTCCGATGTTCTCTGTAAGCCAGGTAATCATAGGTTTCCTCTTTAGCTGATCTTGGTCAGTTTCTTAGCTTCCTGATACTTCTTGAAGAACAGCATGTAAACGATTCCCGCAAGGAACGCGATGGCGAAAATCAGGCCGATCACATTCACGCCGCCGGCGAAGATCTTGCCGAACTGGTAGATCATCAGGGCGATCACATACGCGAAACCGCACTCATACAGGATGGCAAACCATGTCCACTTGGGATTGTTCATCTCTCTGCGGATTGCGCCGATAGCTGCGAAGCACGGTGCGCACAGAAGGTTGAACACAAGGAACGAGAAGCCCGCAATCTTGGTGAACGCTTCGCCGATGGATGCGATGTCTCCGTAGAGGATTCCCATAGTACCGACGATATTCTCCTTCGCAACAAGACCGGTCACGCTGGCGACAGCTGCCTGCCAGTTGCCCCATCCGAGAGGTGCGAACATCCAGGCAATACCGTTTCCGATCTTTGCAAGGATCGAGCTGCCGATCTCGTCTTCCTCGAGCATTCCGAATTTGCCGTCAAGCCATCCGAAGCGGGAAGTAAACCACACTGCGATCGTGGAGAGCAAAATGATAGTTCCGGCCTTCTTGATGAAGGACCAGCCGCGCTCCCACATGGAGTGAAGCACATTGCCGATGGTCGGCCAATGATATGCCGGGAGCTCCATAACGAACGGTGCCGGGTTGCCGGCGAACATCTTCGTCTTCTTTAAGATAATACCGGAGACGATGATCGCCGCCATACCGATAAAATATGCCGAAGTCGAAATCCAAGCACTGCCGCCGAAGATAGCGCCCGCCACCATGCCGATGAACGGAATCTTGGCGCTGCAGGGAATGAAGGTCGTTGTCATGATTGTCATACGGCGGTCGCGCTCATTCTCGATCGTACGCGATGCCATGATACCGGGCACACCGCAGCCAACGCCGATCAGCATCGGGATGAAGGATTTGCCGGACAGACCGAATTTGCGGAAAATGCGGTCCAGAACGAAGGCGATACGTGCCATGTAGCCGCACGCCTCAAGGAACGCGAGCATCAGGAACAGGACAAGCATCTGCGGAACAAATCCGAGTACCGCGCCGACGCCGGCGATGATACCGTCAAGGATCAAACCCTTCAGCCAGTCCGCACAGCCGATTTTATCAAGCAGTGACTCTACAAGGGACGGGATACCCGGAACCCACACGCCATAGTTGGCCGGATCCACGCCGCCCTCGTATTTTTCGTACATCGCGATGGCATCGTTTACATCCGCAAGGGAAGCCGTTTCATCGGTCTCCTCCAGGGTCTCCTCGTCCACCAGCGTATACGGGAATTCTGCACTCTTTCCCTCATAATTCGCAACGATCGCGCGGAGAGCCGTCACAGCTGCCGCCGAATCGTAATCATCCGCCTCGGAATCCAGCGCAGTCTCTACAGCCTCAATGTCGATCCCGTCCTCCTCGGCTTTCGCAAGAAGACCTTCGATGATCGCATCGGTATCGCCGTACTCTTCCTCGGCGTCTTCCGTGTCACCGGAACCGATTCCGAGAAGATGCCAGCCGTCACCGAACAGTCCGTCGTTCGCCCAATCGGTCGCCGGAGCACCGACACCGACCATGGCAATCCAGTACACAAGGAACATCACAAGAGCGAAGATCGGAAGTCCGAGCCAGCGGTTCGTGACAATCCGGTCGATTTTATCCGACTTTGTCTGTGCGCCGGCATTTTTCTTCTTATAGCAGGACTTAATAACATCTGCAATGTAGATATATCTCTCGTTGGTGATGATACTCTCGGCATCGTCATCCAGTTCTTTCTCCGCAGCCTGAATGTCCTTCTCAATGTGATTCAGCGTATCCTTCGGGATGTTCAGCTGCTCTAAAACCTTGTCATCTCTCTCGAACACCTTGATGGCGTACCATCTCTGCTGTTCCTCAGGCATGTCATGTACGACAGCCTCCTCGATGTGTGCGATCGCGTGTTCAACGGGACCGGAGAACGTGTGCAGCGGTACGGTCTTCGTCTTCGCAGCGGCCTCAACAGCTGTCTCCGCGGCCTCCATGACGCCATCGCCCTTCAGAGCCGAAATGTCCACAACCTTGCAGCCGAGCTGACGGGACAATTCCTCCTTGTTGATCTTGTCGCCGTTTTTCTTCACGACATCCATCATGTTGATGGCGATGACCACCGGAATTCCCAGTTCGGTCAGCTGTGTCGTCAGATACAGGTTTCTCTCAAGGTTCGTACCGTCTACGATGTTCAGGATCGCATCCGGTCTCTCTCCGATCAGGTAGTTTCTCGCAACTACCTCTTCCAGCGTGTACGGAGAGAGGGAATAAATACCGGGAAGGTCGGTGATGACGACATCATCGTGCTTCTTCAGCTTTCCTTCCTTCTTCTCCACCGTAACGCCGGGCCAGTTTCCGACAAATTGGTTGGAACCCGTGAGAGCGTTAAAAAGTGTTGTCTTACCGCTGTTCGGGTTTCCCGCAAGAGCAATTCGCGTACTCATGTTTTATCCTCGCCTTTCTTTTCTTATTCGACTTCAATCATTTCTGCATCAGCCTTGCGAATGGACAGTTCGTAGTTGCGAACCGTAACCTCGATCGGATCACCGAGAGGTGCCACCTTGCGAACGAACAACGAAGTGCGTCTCGTGATTCCCATGTCCATAATGCGGCGCTTTACCGCGCCTTCGCCGTGCAGTTTCACTACTGTTACCGTTTCACCGACTTTAACATCCCGTAATGTTTTCACTGCTGTTCCTCCTTGCCGTTTGTTCGGGAGCTTTTTGTTCCCGGTTAGTTCTAAACCATTATTTTCCGTGCCAGTTCCTCGCTGACGGCAACCCTGCTCTCCTTAACTTTCACGATCAGGTTTGCGCCCAGCGTACTGACGATGCTGACTTCCCCGCCGACATGAAAGCCAAGGTCCTCCAGGTGCTTCCGCACCTCAGGGTTTCCTCCGAGCTTTCGGATGATCTGCGGCTGTCCCGCTTCTGCAAAAATCAGAGGCATCATATGTGTCCTCCCTGCCTTTATTATCAGAATTGTTCACTCCCTGTTGAGTTAGCATATTCTAACTACCAATATTATAGTTAGCCTTATCTAACTTGTCAAGGCTGTTTTTGACTTCATTTTTACCAAAAAGGCAAAACATAAAGTTGATATTTTGGTGATTTTGTGGTAAAGTCTTCCTAACAGGTTGAGAAGGGGGTATTTGCCATGGCGTTGCAGGAATCAGGGGAAATGTATCTGGAAACCATCTATGTTCTGTCGTTGAAGTCCTCCGCGGTGCGCAGCATTGACGTCGCGGAAGAGATGGGCTTCTCCAAGCCCTCCGTGAGCCGGGCGATCGGCTTATTAAAAAGCGAGGGGTTGGTCAAGATTGATGACAGCGGTTATCTCAAGCTAACCGAAGCAGGCAAGATTCTTTCCAAGCGGATCTACGAGCGGCACACGGTCCTCTCCCAGTTGCTTATCCGCCTGGGCGTTGACGAGAAGATTGCATCCGAGGATGCCTGCCGGGTTGAGCACTATATCAGTGATGAAACCTTCGATGCCATCAAGCGGCATATGGAGAAATACTCGAAGAAGTAATAGATACTGATCCAAGCAAAAAAGCAGAGCCGACACAAACGTGCCGGCTCCTGTTTTTTCCGCCATATATTTACTCTTGATTCAACTGAATACTCACTTTATCCCCGCCGCCTTGATCGCACCTGAGCTGTGGATCCGCACGACGCGGTTTTCGTCGGTCTCCGCCATCTTCCGAAGTTTCTCTATATACGGAAGTACAAACTCCGGTCTGCGCTTCCCGAGCACCCGGAAAATCTCCGGTGACTCCATGCGTACTTTGTCATCCGCATCGTCCAACAACTTGGCAAAGACTTCCATATGGGTTTCATAGATGTCCGGCGTGTTGGTCGCCACATTTTCCGAAGCCCAGATGAAGTTCAATCTGACATTTGCTTCCGGATCCTCCGAAAAGCGGAACAAGCCTTCCCAATACGGCTCGATCAATGCGTAGTCGCCTCTGCCGATCCTACCGAGGGCATTGATTGCGCGCTCCCGGAGAAGCGCGTCTTCACTGTCAAGGAAAGCCGCAATTGAAGACACCGAGTCCTTCACTGTATTCGGGTACAAAAGCCCCATCTCGCCTAAAAGCCACAGCGCCTTCGCCCGGATCTTCGACGATCCGTGATCAAGAAGCGACGTTACAAAGGGAATATTCTCTTTCCACTTTGTCTTCTCCTTCGTCAACGCTCCGAGATCTTTGTATAGTTCTGATTCACTCATATAATCCCCCCGTTTTCCCAAATTACGCAACGGGAATTATACCATACCGGTTTTTGTTTTGTCACTCGGAAAATGCGGTTTTCATTTTCCGAAAAAAAGTATAAAATAATGCTTGACTCTCCCACTGTGTGAGGGTTTATAGTTGGGTTGAGCTCAGGAAAATGCCGCTGCGAAACAGCAAAGCAGCGAACCCAAGGGAGAAAGAATATGCTGAAGATCGGTGATTTTTCAAAACTATCAAGAGTGAGCATCCGAATGCTCCGTCACTACGACGATATCGGGCTTCTGAAGCCTGCGGAGACCGATGATTTTACGGGATACCGCTACTACCGTGAGGATCAGCTCTTCACGATCGCAAGGATCACAGCCCTCAAGGATATGGGATTTTCCCTCGCGGAAATCGTCAAGATGTTGGACGTCTACGACGATGCCGACAAGCTGGACGCATTTCTTACAAAACGAAAGGAAGAGCTTGACGCGCTTGCCGCACAGATGGAGTACCGGAGGATGCTTCTCGACTCAGCCAGAATGAGGCTAAGGAAGGAGCAGATTATGAATTTTGATGTTACGGTTAAGACGATCCCGGAGCGCTATGCCGCTACGGTACAGATGACGGTTCCGGGGTATGCGGACGAAGGCCTGCTATGGACAACGATGTTCGCCGAGACGGCGGCAACGCCCCTTGTGCAGACGGATCCCTGCCTTGTGGCAGCGCAGTTCCTCGACCCCGAGTATAAAGAGGAAAATGTGGAAATACTTGCGTGGATGACGGTGAAGGGTACCTACAGCGATACGGAGCACGTTAAGTTCAAGACGCTTCCGGCGGTGAAGGTCGCAAGCTGTATCATCAAGGGCAGCTACGACCAGATGGGCGACGCCTGTGCCAACGTGGCGTCCTGGATTGACGCCAACGGCTACAAGATGAACGGGCCGATGTTCAACATCTACCACGTGAGTCCCGCACAGACGCAGAACCCTGACGAGTACGTCACGGAAGTATGCTTCCCCGTGGAGTAAAGCCCGAATCACAAAAACATCGGATGGTTTCATCCGAACGTAAAGCAACGCCTCCCCCGATAACCGAGGGAGGCGTTTCTCCGTATTTTTCGAAAATGCAGTTTATACCATCGCCGGCTTGCTGAGAACATCGGCGATGATCTCCACCGCCTCGTCCACCAGAGCCTCGGTGTGGGACGCCATGTAGCTGGTGCGCAGCAGGCATTCGGTAGGTGCAGTTGCCGGCGGAAGAACCGGGTTGACATACACGCCTGCCTCATAGAGCTGCTTCGCGCGCGTAAGCGTTGTTTCGGTGTCGTAGGTGTAAATCGGAATGATCGGCGTATCGCTCATGCGGATGCGGATGCCGCGGTCAAGGAGACCCTTGCGGGCTCTTGCGGAGATTGCACGAAGTTTCTCCGGGAGAGACGGGTCTCTCTCAAGGATCCGAAGCGCCGTAAGCGCCACCGCGCAGCTTGCAGGTGTGATGCTTGCCGAGAAAATGAACGGACGGGAGTTGTGGCGGACAAAGTTGGCCACTCTCTCGCTCGTCGCCATATAGCCGCCGAGGGATGCTAAGGACTTCGAGAAGGTTCCCATATAAATGTCAACCTCGTCCTCAAGTCCGAAGTAACTTGCGGTTCCGCGGCCGCCCTCGCCGATGACGCCGAGTCCGTGGGCATCATCCACCATGACGCGCGCACCGTATTTCTTGGCAAGCGCAACGATCTCCGGAAGTTTGGCGATGTCACCGCCCATGCTGAAGACACCGTCGGTCACAATGAGACATCCTGCCGACTCCGGCACCTTCTGCAGCTGCTTCTCCAGGTCTTCCATGTCGGCGTGGTAATACCGAAGCATCGTGCCGTAGCTCAATTTACAACCGTCATAAATGCTCGCGTGGTTCTCGCGGTCACAGATCACATAGTCGTGTCTCCCGACAACCGCGCTGATGATTCCCAAGTTGCTCTGGAATCCCGTGGAAAATGTCACAACGCTCTCCTTGCGCAGGAACTTTGCAAGCTCTGCCTCAAGCTCGAGGTGAAGTTCCAGGGTTCCGTTTAAGAAACGGGAGCCCGAGCAGCCACTGCCGTACTGTTCAAACGCCTTGATTCCGGCCTCCACTACCTCCGGATGTGTCGTCAGTCCGAGATAGTTGTTGGAGCCGAGCATGATCCGGCGCTTCCCTTCCATGATCACTTCCGTATCCTGACGGCTCTCAAGCGCATGAAAGTAAGGGTAAACTCCCAGCTCTTTAATCTCCTCTACCTTGGTAAAGTTGAAACATTTTTCGAATAAATCATTCATCCTGCCCTTCCCCACTTTCCTGTACAATTGTATTTTTCAGTCCAACGTAAAATACGTACCATACGGCCGGTTCGGCAGACCGTATTCCCCTAACACGCACGAATCCATTGTACTGTGTTTTATGCGAAAAGGCAAGGAAGAATCAATTATTAGTCAAGAATTAACGGTTTATTTACATTTGAAATGCATTATTCATAAACAAGCAAAAGGGACCGGTCACCCGATCCCTTTTTGCCGTAAGCGCTTACGCGTCATTTCCGTAGTTTGATCCGACAAAACGTCGAACCGCTAAATCACTTAGCCGTTGATGCTTCTCTTCACATACTTGGTGTGGAGAATCTCATGAGCCTTGTGGCTGCCGAACTCACCGAAGAACTCCTCGTAAACCTTCTTGATGGAAGGATTCTCGTGAGACTTGCGGAGCGTCTTGGCAGCGTCGTTGTCGTACAGAGCCTTCGCACGAAGACCGCGTACATCAACGAAGTTGCGTACCTCGGAGTCAACCAACGGCTGGCCACCGCCGTTGATGCAACCGCCCGGGCATGCCATGATCTCGATGAAGGTGTACGGCGAAGTGCCGGCCTTGATCTGATCCATGATGATACGTGCGTTCGAAAGCGAGGATGCAACAGCAACCTTAACCTCAAGGCCGCCTACGTTGTACGTAGCTTCCTTGATACCCTGCATACCGCGGACTTCCTTGAAGTCAACAGCGGTGAGCTCCTCACCGGTGATAACCTCAACTGCGGTACGGAGAGCTGCCTCCATAACACCGCCGGTAGCGCCGAAGATACCAGCTGCACCGGTGGACTCGCCGAGCGGATCGTC
>JAGCVY010000091.1 GCA_017962105.1 Lachnospiraceae bacterium | reverse complement strand
CCGCGGTGCACGGAGGAACCGAATGAAACGAGTATTGTATATTGACTTTGAGAATGTCAGCCAGCAGGGACTGCGCGGGATCCAGAATCTTACGAAAAATGATCTGGTCCGCATTTTCCTCGGGCCGAAGTGCTCCAAGATGTCGCTGATCGACGCGGATATGGTGTTCCACTGCGACGCCACCGTGGAGCTGATCACGAACGACCAGATCGGTAAGAACGCGCTGGACTTCATCATCATGGTGCATCTCGGCTATGACATTGCCAAGAAGGCAGGCAACGCCTACTATGTCGTGTCGAACGACAAGGGCTACGAGCCGGCCATCAACGAGATGAAGAGCATGACCGGCTGCACGATCGAGAGAGTACCCGACGTGGATGCGGTCATCGCGCGCGGCGGCGAGGTGAAGACCGGACTTCTCGCTTTCCTGCACAGAGTGGCACCGATGCCTGTGGCGGACAACACGACACAGCATGAGGTGCTCGGCAAGGGACAGAAGAAGACGACAACGCGCCGAACAGTCGGCAACGGTGCCGGCAACCGTACCGGCGAGCAGGGGACGCGCAACAGCTCCGGCAGAACGGGCAACAATAACCGCAGCGGCCAGAGCAACAGACCCGCGAAACCGCAGGGCAGCCGTACCCAGGGCGGACGGCCGCAGGGCAGCCGCAGCGAAGACACGGTACGCGCCGCAGAGGCAGCAACCGGCGAGACCGTGAAGAAGACGGTGCGCCGCACGGCGGAGGCAGAGCAGGCACGCGCTCAGCGCGCCCAGGCGGAGACGCAGAGCAAGGCTGCGCAGGCAGCGGCCAAGCCCGCACAGGACGAGGAGGAAGTGCTTCGCAGGGCGATCGAGACGTGCCATACGAAGCAGGAGTTCCACAATTATCTGGCGAAAAATCTGGACAACAAGGACCACATCCTGGCGCTGTACAACCGCGGAAAGAAATCCCTGACGGTGGATGCGGAGGCAGTTCGCCGCGAGAACGGGGATAGCGAGGAAGACAACTGATATGGCAGACGAATGCGTGACCCGCACGATGACGATCGACGATTACGACGAGGTGTTCCGCCTGTGGAGCAGCATCCACGGATTCGGGATCCGCTCGATCGACGACTCGCGCGAGGGTGTGGATCGGTTTTTAAAGAGAAATCCGACGACGAGCGTTGTCGCGCTCGTGAACGGGCAGATCGTGGGAGCGATCCTGTGCGGTCATGACGGCCGCCGCGGGTGTTTCTACCACGTGTGCGTGAAGGAGGGCTACCGCAAGCGCGGCATCGGAAAGACGATGGCCGTGGCGTGCATGGTGGCTCTGCAGAAGGAGCACATCAACAAGGTCAACCTGATCGCGTTCAAGACGAACACGCTCGGCAACCATTTCTGGCAGGGGGCCGGCTGGACGTTTCGCAAGGACCTGAACTATTATGATTTTACGTTGAACGAGGATAATATCACCCGCTTCAACAAGTAGGATTCGGAGAGGAAGCTGTGAGAAACCGATTGTGGATATTGGGAATCGTGCTTGGTGTCGTCGTGCTCGCGTCAGTGCTGTATTTCGGCTCGGACTATGATACGCAGACGACGCCTGAAGAGTATGTCCCGACGCCGACCAATGCCCTTCCGAACAACCCCGACAGCTATCTGCGCACGGTTTCACCGACGCCCACGGAGTCCCCGACGCCGACCCCGGTTGTACCCGCGACCGAGTCGACGATCAAGGAGGAGTTCGTCATCGGCGACCGCACGTCACAGGCGCTCACGTTTGACGGCATTCTCGAGGTGGATTTCCGGCAGAGGGACTACTCGAGACTGGAAGATTACCGGCTGGAAGTGACGGACGGCACCTGGGACAACGTCTATGAGATCCCGAGTGTGTGCACGGCGGTGCGGTTGCGATTTTCCGGAATCTCCGTGTTCGAGCAGCTCGGAGCGGTCAAGGAAGAGACGACGGACTACTACAGCTATTTCAACGGCAATTCGCTGAAGAAGGATGATACGCCCGTGATGATCTCGGTGCCCATTGACCGGGATACGGACATGCTTGAGATCTTCCTGCGGAGCGACGAGGCACTCATCATGCAGAACGGCAAGATCCTTGCGTCATTCCGGATCAAGGACAAGGAGATCCGGTGCCAGCTGGCGACGCAGGGACTGCAGGAGACCGACTACAGCCGCACGTATTTTGTGGCGGACGACGGCCGGATCGAAAACCTCTACGTCGAGGAGTCGGACGGGCAGAAATACTGCTATGACCGCCTGACGCACATTTTGCAGTGGCAGTTCTTAAGCTATCACGAGGGAGAGCGCGAGTACCGGCTGGAGGTGCGCAACCCGAGAGCCCCGGAGGACCGGAATGACATGAGCGTTCTGTACCGGGGAGCGCCGGACACGCTGCCGACGGAAGTATACGGAATCACGAACACGGCATTTTCCCTCTGGGACCGTATCCTTGAGGCGGAGAACGGCGCCAAAGTCGCGTCGAGAGAGTGGGAGAAGACCAAGCACACATCCATTCTTGAGACCGGAAGCTACGGCACGCTGTATATGGACACGATCTTCTGCAGTTATATCGCGGAAAATGAAGAGGGCAACGAGGGGATCACCGCCACCATCATGGAGCGCGTGTTCCGATGGGAAAATCCCGACACGCATATGAGCATGGAGGTTGTCGTGCCGGATGCGGACTGCGCGATCGACGTCCGCACGGTGATCGACGATCCGGAATATCCGAGATATCTTCTTCGCTCGTACAACGTGAGCGACCGCAAGACCCGCAGCAGGGCGGAGACGACGGAGGAGAAGCTTCTCTGGGTTGAGGAGGCGATGATCGCCGACGGAGAACCGTACCGGGTGACCCGGACGTATCCGGATACGGAGTATATCCGCATCCAGGATTTCAGTCACGGACAACTACACTCGGAGGAGATCACGGATTTCGCCGGCAAGAGGATCCGGATATCGTATTTCACGTACAACGAGAACGATATGATCGAACGCACGGAGACGCGCGACAAGGATGACAATCTGATCGAGACGTTCGATTACATCTACGATGTTTCCGGAGATCTTGTGAAGTCCATGAAGAAGACCTATGACAAGGACGGAACACCGATCGAGTCAGTATCGTATGATGCCGACGGCAATGTTCTTCCGGAGGAACCGGTTGTTCCGCCGGCGGACATAACCGATTGATCGGTTGAGAACCGTCGCAGCGCGGCGGTCTGTGGGGACAGACAAAAACAAAACAGGAGGGATTACGAATGGCAGAAGGTAAAGGCGGTAAGATTACACTGGAGTATTTGATCGAGCAGGCGCTCCGCATTCCGAAGGTAAAGGTTGACCGCGAGGAATTTCTGAAGGCGGCGTTCGCCAAGGAGGGCATCCTCGTGCGTCAGATCGTGGAGGAAGGGCCGGTTGCCTGCGATTATTCGGACATTGAGCTCGACGATATGGCGGATAAGCTGATCCTCCGGAGAACCTCGGAGTCCTCGGTGATGTCGTTCGCAGCGGGAATCCCGGGCGGACTTGCGATCGCAGCAACGATCCCGGCGGACACGCTGCAGTTCTTCGCAATGTCGCGTCGGATGGCGCAGGAGCTTGCGTATCTGTACGGTGCGAAGGATTTCTGGGCTTGCGAAGGCGAGGAGGGTACGCTTGTCAGGTACCAGCTGATCTGCTCGCTCGGCGCGATGTTCGGCGTGGAAGGCGCATCGGCGGCAACCAGACTGCTGTCCTCGCACCTTGCGCTCCGCGCGATGGGAGGCACGCCCCAGAGAGCGACGACGCGCGCGTTCTGGGATCCGAT
>JAGCVY010000011.1 GCA_017962105.1 Lachnospiraceae bacterium | reverse complement strand
CCTGGAGCGGGATCCCCACGGAAACGTGCAGGTTTCCCTCATCGAATCCGAACACCTTTTCTCCGAGATGGTGAAGAACGAGCTTGCAAAGCGCAAGACTGCAGGCACCTACCCCGGCAAATTCGGTCAGCAGCATCACTTCTTCGGCTACGAAGGCCGCTGCGCTTTCCCGTCGAACTTTGACGCTGACTACTGCTACTCCCTCGGATACAATGCATTCATGCTCATCCAGTACGGTTACACAGGTTACCTTTCGAAGGTTTCGAACCTCTCGAAGCCGGCAGAGGAGTGGAATGCAGGCGGTATGCCCATCACGAAGATGATGAACATCGAGCGCCGCAACGGCGAGGACAAGCCGGTTATCCGCAAGGCTCTGGTTGAGCTTGACGGAAAGCCCTTCAAGTACTTCGAGGCTCATCGCGAGGAGTGGGCAGTGAAGACCTGCTTCACCTATCCGGGTGCGATCCAGTACTACGGACCGGCTGAGGTTTGCGACCTCACCACCAGAACCCTTGCTCTTGAGAAGGGTTGACGGATTTTCAGACAATTGCAGTTTACGGCCCGGGGCGGAAGCGCTCCGGGCTGTTTGTTCTTGTGTGCGCGGGGTATATTCGGTATAATATCTACGATGCGGGACGCTTGACACTGCGCGGAATGACGGATCCGCGGAGATAGGAAAGCGCCGGCGGTTTTGCACAATCCCGGAAAGGATAAGTTCCGAACCTGTTCTCCCTTGAGGTTTGCGAATCGGTGACCCCATGAAGAAACAATTTGAAGAGCTGTTGCGCATTGCAAAGGACCATGTCGTCTGCATCCAGACCCATGACTATCCCGACCCGGACGCGCTGTCGTCCGCCTTCGGTCTGCAGGAGCTTTTGCGCAGACGCGGGATCGATGCGGAGATCGGCTACTTCGGAACGATCGACAAGGTCAATATCCGCATGATGATGGACGAGTTCGAGATCCGGACCATGTCCCCGGAGCGGATGGCTGCTATCGCCGAGGACGCGGTTGTCATCAACGTCGACGTCCAGAAGAACAATTCCAACCTCACCGATATGCGCGGCGAGGAGCGGGTCTGTATTGACCATCATCCCTGGGTGACGAAAGAGAAGTACGACATTGTGATCCACAAGCTTGTGGGCGCCTGCGCGACCATTGTGACGCAGCTCTATGAGAAGCTCGGCGAGGAAATCCCGCCCATGGTAGCGACGGCGCTTCTGTACGGGATCAAGATGGATACAAGAAACCTGTGCGCGGGCGTGACCGAGGATGACCTGAAAGCATTTTCCAAGCTCCACCGGATTGCCAACCACGATGTGATCGGCCGCCTGGAGAACAACAGCCTGCAGATCTCCGACCTGAGGGCGTACGGTGCCGCGATCCAGAACATTGTTGTGTACGACGGCATCGGTTTTGTCCACATCCCCTTTGACTGCCCGGACGGGTTGATCGCCAGCGTTTCGAACTTTATCCTGGCCCTCGACGCCGTGACTCTTGCGGTGGTGTACGCCGACCGCAACGGAGGAATGAAATTTTCCGTGCGCTCGGAAGTTCCCACCATCAACGCCGGTCAGCTGGTAAACTACGCGCTGCGCGGCATCGGAAACGGCGGCGGGCACGCGACCATGGCCGGAGGACTGTTGTACAAAGAGAGAATCGGAGAGCTCGGCAGCGACCCGAACACGGCGATCCGCATGCGCTTCGGCGACGCTCTGATGAAGGTTCGGAACGGGCTTCCGGTGAACGCTGAGGTTTAAGGTATAGGAGGCGGCAATGAAAAAACGGATCCTTGCATATCTTGAGAAGATCGATCAGCTGTTAAAGCATCCGCCTATCGCGGTGAATTACGAGGACGAGGTGAAAAAGCACCTCGTGCAGATCGGCTTTTTCATGCACGAACGGATGGTCCACCTGATCGTGACGGTGCTGTTCGCTCTCCTGTCCGTCGCTGTTGCGCTGTACTGCGTGGCGGACCCGGGAATCCCGATGCTCCTTCTGTTCGGAGCGCTTCTGATCCTTTTGGTGCCGTACATCATGCACTATTACCTTCTGGAAAACGGCGTGCAGAAGATGTACGAGCAGTATGACGAGCTGCTCCGGAGAAGCGAGGAGCAGAAGAAGGAAGAAGGGTATCGCGAGACGTATCCGGAGGATGATTTCGGAAACACAAAGACGGAACAATAAGGGTTCCGGTGGAAAGACAAAGAAGAAAAACAGACAGAACGCCGCCTGTTGCGGCAACGGAGGTATCATGAGCGAAGAAATAAACAACACCAATGCACCGGAGAGCGAGTGCACCCACGATTGCTCCACCTGCAGCGCAAACTGCAGCAGCAGAGAGTCGAAGCCGCAGGATTTTCAGGCGGCAGCCAACAAGAACAGCCGCGTGAAGAAGGTGATCGGCGTGGTCAGCGGAAAGGGCGGCGTCGGCAAATCCTTCGTGACCGTCAATCTCGCTGTCATGCTGCAGAACAAGGGATATCAGTGTGCGATCCTGGATGCGGACATCACCGGTCCTTCCATCCCGAAATCCCTCGGCGTCAAGGGACCTGCCCGCGGAAACGATGACGGGATCTGGCCTGTGACGAGCAGCAAGGGCATCCGCGTGATGAGCATCAACCTGCTCCTTGACGAGGAGGAGGCACCGGTCATCTGGAGAGGCCCCGTGATCGCGGGAACGGTCAAGCAGTTCTGGACCGATGTGTGCTGGGGCGATGTGGACTACATGTTCGTGGATATGCCGCCCGGAACCGGCGACGTTCCGCTCACGGTATTCCAGTCCCTTCCGGTGGACGGCATCGTGATTGTCACAAGCCCCCAGGACCTTGTGTCCATGGTGGTGGCGAAGGCCGTCAACATGGCAAAGATGATGAACGTCCCGATCCTCGGGATCGTGGAAAACTACAGCTATTTCACCTGCCCCGACTGCGGCGGGAAGCATGCCGTGTTCGGCGAGAGCAGGATCGAGGAAGTGGCTGCTCATCATGAGATCCCGGTGCTTGCGAAGCTTCCGATCGACCCGGATGCCGCAAAGGTTGTGGACATGGGACTCGCCGAGCAGCTTTCGGTTCGCGAACTCGACGGAGCGGTGGCCAGGATCGAGGCGGCAATGCCTTTGAAATAAAGATTTTGCGTTGACAAGCACGGGCTCGTTAGGCTATAATAATAAATGGTTATTTTACGGCGTTTCGGTCGGAAAATGCCCATCAAAACTCGATGTTCGGAGGACGGATATGCGCGTAATCGCCGGCACGGCCAGGCGGCTTCTTTTGAAGACTCCCACCGGGATGAATACCCGCCCGACAACGGATCGGATCAAGGAAACGCTGTTCAATATTTTGCAGCCGAAGCTGGCCGGAAGAGACTTTCTGGATCTTTTTGCCGGCAGCGGCGGGATCGGTATCGAGGCGCTCTCGAGAGGCGCGCGTTCTGCCTGCTTTGCGGACAGTTCGCGGGAGGCAGTCTCCTGTATCAAGGAGAATCTTGCCCACACGAAGATGACGGACCGGTCCGTTGTATATGCGACGGATGCGATGACAGCCCTTCGGCGCATGCGCTCCGACAGAAAGCGGTTTGACATCGTCTTTCTGGATCCGCCTTACGGCAAGGGACTGGAACTCGCTGCGCTGACGGCGATGCGGGAGAACGGTCTGCTGGCCGAGGACGCTTTGGTGGTCGTGGAGACCGCGTTGGAAGGCGGGACCGCGATCGAGGAGCTGGAGGCGTGCGGATACTGTGTCACACGCGTCAAGGATTACAAGACGAACCGGCACGTGTTCCTGCAGGCTGCAGAAGAGTAGTATGAGAACGTTGTCAGAGGGAGAGCCCGAGAGATGAAGGTAGGAATCTACGCAGGAAGCTTTGACCCGATCACACTCGGGCATCTGGATATTATCAAGAGAGCTTCCCGCATTACCAAGAAACTGATCATTGCGGTGTTGAACAACAACGCGAAGAAGCCGGCATTTTCCGTGGAGGAACGGCTGGAACTGATCCGCAAGGTGACAAGAGATATCCCCAACGTGGAAGTGATGTCATTTTCCGGATTGACCGTGGATTTCGCCAGGGAACAGAATGCGAATGTACTGGTGAGAGGACTTCGGGCGGTAACCGATTTTGAGTACGAACTGCAGATCGCGCAGTTGAACCATAAACTGAACCCGGAGGTCGATACGATCTTTTTGACGACGAGCGTGGAGTATTCGTACTTAAGCTCGAGCATTGTAAAGGAGATCGCGAGCTACGGCGGCGATATCAGACAGTTTGTGCCCAGTGAAGTCGTAGAGGATGTGTATCAGAAATTGTATAAGCCAAAGGAGAATTGAGAATGGGAGCAACGATTGAGAAAACCATCGAGGAGATCTATGATTTTATCGAGTCATGCAAGACGTCCGGCTGGGGCGGAACGAAGGTGTCCGTACCGAAGGATGAGCTGTATGAATTGCTGGCGGAGCTGAAGGAGCGTACGCCGGACGAGATCAAGCGCTACCAGAAAATCATCGCGAACCGCGACAGCATCATCGCGCAGGCCGAGGAGCGCGCCGAGGGCATCATCAAGGATGCCAAGATCAAGGCGGAGCAGCTCGTGAGCGAGAACGCGATCGTGCAGCAGGCGTATGTGAAGTCGCAGGAGATGATCTCCCAGGCTTCCGACGAGGCTGCGGAGATCCGCAGCAGTGCGGAGAATGATTCCGCGGCGATCCGTTCCGGTGCACTCAACTACGCGAACGACATTATGAGCGATATGGAGCGTATCCTTGCGGATGCCTTCAACAACACGAAGAAGCTTGCGGAGGGCCTTGTGAACTCCCTCAACGAGAGCTACACCATCGTTGCTGCGAACCGCAGAGAGCTGAACTCGCAGATAAATCCGCCGGATGCATACGCATACGACGATCCGATCGCAACCGTTACCGAGGATGACGATTACAATGAGGATACCTTCCTTGAGGGAATCGAGGAGTAAGTAAAACCAAAAGAAATGGCTGCCGAATGTGGAAAACGCATACGGCAGCCTTTTTTGTTGTGTTCTATCGGAATTCTTATACGGTCAGCAGGCGCCTGCGAGCATCCTCCCGGAGAATCCCGGCCTTGCGATACAAAACCTGGGAGTAGAGGGCGCTCGCCCGAAGATCCGTTGAAATGAATCGTTCGGCGTCGCCCGAAAGCATTGCGGAGTCGCGAAGGAACCGTACAAGCAGCGGAACCTTGGAGGATTTTTCCATCTCCGCGATCAGATCCTCTGCATCCCTGCGGAACCCGAGCACCCGGAGATAAGGGAGCTCTTTTCGGAAAATGTCGGAATCCTTCCGGGTCAACCGGAGCAGGGTGTGGCACAGTGCCCGGTCAATCCGGGTTCTGGTGTAGGCTTTGCATTTGACGGATTCGGCAAGGGACGTCCAGGTAAAGGGACGTTTCGCCGCTTCAAGGATCCTGTTGGCAAGGTCCTCGGGAATGTCGTAGAGGGCGGACAGGGACGCCGTTGTGTGCGCAGAGAGCTCCGCGAAGAGCATGTCGCTGAAATCGTCCGCAGAAACGGCATTTTCCGCGTTGAGAGAAGCGTAGAGCGCAGAGGCTTCCTCCGGGACGGCCACGGCCGGGATCCGTCCTTCCGCGGAAAGAGATTCCCGGATCGCTGTGGCGGAACAGAGCTCGTCAACGGCTGTGTCATGGTAGCCCCGGTCGGAGCGTGGGATGGCACAGGTCGACAGCTTGCTGCCGCTTGCCAGGATCGCCTTCTCATACTCCACCGCAAGAATGTTGTTGGGCTTGGAGAGAAGTTCCGCGGCTTCGGGGCGGAATTCCGAGAGTGCGAGGGAACGTGCCTTGGCATAGGAGTTGCCTTCACGGACATGGGAGAGAAGCGCGGAGTGGAAATCCTCCGGGTCGTCGAGGAGAAACTGCGCGGTCTCCCGAAATGTATTGCACCCGTCAACGCCTGTCGCATCCTCCGCACCGTAGGAGACAATGTCCACACAGGAGAGCGCGGTGAGTGCGCGGATCCCCGCGGAGGCAAAATCCTCTGCGCTTGCGGTGGCACCGTACACCGGCAGTTCCAGTACGACATCGGCACCGCAGCGAAGGGCGGCTTCGGCGCGTAAGAAACGGTCGGTGACCGCCGGAACGCCCCGCTGTACAAAATCTCCGCTCATCACTACAACAACGGCATCGCAACCAGTGCGACGCCGTGTCTGTTCAATGTGATACCGATGTCCGTTGTGGAACGGATTGTATTCCGCTATGATTCCTGCAATCTTCATAAGTGTCAGCTGCTGCATCGGCAGCGATACGTGGTAAAAAGTATCAGCACTTCACCGGCTCGGGATAATCGACGCCGAAGGTTTCGACAGTGACCGTCTCCATCACTACGGGAGAGAGGGGCTTGTCGCGGAAGTCCGTGCGAACGCCTGCGATGGCATCCACAACCGGAAGGCCTTCGATCACCTTGCCAAACGCCGCATACTCACCGTCAAGGTGCGGGGACGTCTTGTGCATGATGAAGAACTGGGATCCGGCGGAGTTCGGGTTCATGGCGCGGGCCATGGAGAGAACTCCGGGAGTGTGCTTCAAATCATTGGCAAATCCGTTGTGGGAAAACTCGCCGCGGATGCTGTATCCCGGGCCGCCCATGCCGGTTCCGTCCGGACAGCCACCCTGGATCATGAAGCCGGGAATGACGCGATGGAAGGTCAGGCCGTTGTAGAAGCCCTTCTTCACCAGCGAGATGAAATTGTTGACGGAATTCGGAGCAATCTCCGGATAGAGCTCAGCCTTCATGACGGAGCCGTCCTTCATGGTAAATGTTACGATCGGGTTCTGCATGTGTGTTCTCCTTTATCCGGCAGCGGCCTCGGCCGGCTGCAGTATTTGTGTTTAGATCCGCATTGTGCGAGGTTTTTGCGGATTACTCCGCATCCTTCGGAACAAACGCCTGATAGATCGCGTTGACGGCAGTCTCGAAGTCTTTGCTTGCAACGCCGATGATGATGTTGAGCTCGCTGGAGCCCTGGTCGATCATTCGGATGTTGACACCGGCGTTATCGAGTCCGCGGAAAATCTTGGCTGCGGTACCGTGGTTGGACTTCATGCCGCGGCCCACGACAGCGATGAGCGCAAGGTCCGTGGAGATGTCGATGAAATCGGGATTGCAGAGTTTGTGGATCTCTGCGAGAATCGCCTGCTCCTTCTCCTCGAACTCATGCTGATGAACGAAGACGGAGAGCGTGTCAATACCGGAGGGCATATGCTCGAAGCTGATGCCGTTGTCCTCGAAGGCCTGCAGGGCTTTGCGGCCGAAACCGATCTCGGTGTTCATCATGTCTTTTTCAATGTTGATCGCCGTGAAGCCCTTCTTGCCGGCGATACCGGTGATCACAAACGCCGGCTTGCGGGAGGTGTTTTCCACGATGAACGTGCCTTCATCCTCCGGCGCGTTGGTGTTTTTGATGTTGATCGGGATGCCTGCGGTACGGACAGGGAAGATTGCATCCTCGTGAAGCACGCCTGCGCCCATGTACGAGAGCTCGCGGAGCTCCCGGTAGGTGATGGTCTCGATGACCTTCGGGTTCTTGACGATGCGGGGATCCGCTACAAGGAAACCGGAGACATCGGTCCAGTTCTCGTAGAGGTTGGCGTGCACGGCGCGTGCCACGATGGAACCGGTGATGTCGGAACCGCCGCGGGAGAACGTCTTTACGCGGCCGTCCGCATAGGCGCCGTAAAATCCGGGGATCACGGCGTTGGAAAGGCCCGAGAGGCCCTTCGACAACAGCTCCTGTGTGGCGGCGGCATCGTAGGTGCCGTCCGGCAGGAAGCGGATATAGCGGGCGGAATCGAGGAATTCGAAGCCGAGATAGTTTGCGAGAAGGATACCGTTGAGGTATTCCCCGCGGGAGGCTGCATAGTCGCGGCCTGCCTTAGCGGCAAAGTTCTCGCGGATCACGGCAAACTCGGATTCGAGGGAAACCGTCAGCGAAAGACCGTCGATGATTTCCTGATAACGCTCGCGGATCTTGGCAAGCGCGTCGGTAAAATCCCCGCCCTGCTCGGCAATGGCATAGCATTGATAGAGCATGTCCGTCACCTTCGTGTCGGAGCTGTCGCGCTTTCCGGGCGCTGACGGAACGACAAAGCGACGATCCGGGTCGGAGAGAATAATGTCTTTAACTTTGCGGAATTGCTCGGCGCTGGCAAGAGAACTGCCGCCGAACTTAACAACCTTGATCATAGATGACCTCACTGAGTGATTAGTTTCTTGGGAGCGTTTCGGCTCGAAAAATGCACAACAAAAACAAGCGTATTTGTTGCGCCTACGACAGTATAGCACACAAAGCGGCAAATGAAAAGGGGGGTTTACATAGAAGAAGTGCTGTGCTACAATAGTAGTGTATGTCAAAGGGGCGTGTGGCTCCGGAATCAGGTGAGTGGAAAAAGTGAAGAAAATTATAACACTGTTGGAGGAAATCATCGGCGACGCCGTGGTTTCCTGCGGATATGAAAGGCGCTACGGAACGGTGACGGTATCGAACCGCCCGGACCTGTGCCAGTACCAGTGCAACGGTGCGATGGCTGCGGCCAAGCAGTATCACAAAGCACCGATCGCAATTGCCGGTGAGATCGTTGCGGCAGTAGGAGCTCAGGATATGATCGCAACCTGCGAGGCTGTTGCACCGGGATTCATCAACATCAATGTAAAGACGGAATTCCTTGCGGATTATGCATTGCGGATGAGCCGCGAGGAGCACTTCGGTGTGGAGCCGGCGGAGACCCCCCGCACGGTGGTCATCGACTACGGCGGAGCGAATGTCGCCAAGCCGCTGCACGTCGGACATATGCGTCCGGCAGTCATCGGTGAATCGGTGAAGCGCATCCTGCGGTACGTCGGACACAAGGTGATCGGCGATGCGCATCTCGGCGACTGGGGGACCCCGATCGGACTGATCATCACCGAACTGAAGGTAAGAAAACCGGATCTGGTATACTTCGATCCCGACTATACGGGAGAGTATCCGAAGGAACCTCCGTTTACCGTCTCCGAGTTGGAAGAAATCTACCCTTATGCGAGCAAGTGGTCGAAGGAACACGACGACTACCGGGAGGAATCCCGCAAGGCTATCCTTGAGCTGCAGCAGGGACGCAGAGGCTATATGGCTCTCTGGGAACACATCATGCGTGTTTCGATGGAGGACCTGAAGAAAAATTACGAAAATCTCGGCACACAGTTTGATATCTGGGGCAAGGAGAGCGACGCACAGAAGTATATCCCCGACATGATCCGGGATATGAAGGAGGGCGGTTACGCCCACATCAGCGAAGGCGCGCTTGTCGTGGATGTCAAGGAAGAGACGGACACCAAGGAAGTGCCTCCCTGCATGATCCTGAAGTCCGACGGTGCGACGCTTTACAACACAACCGACCTTGCGACGATCGTGGAGCGCATGAAGCTCTACTCGCCGGATCAGATCATCTATGTTGTTGACAAGCGGCAGGATCTGTACTTTGATCAGATTTTCCGCTGCGCCCGCAAGACAAAGCTGGTGAAGCCGGAGACGATCCTTACCTTCATCGGGAACGGTACGATGAACGGTCAGGACGGCAAGCCGTTCAAAACCCGCGAGGGCGGTGTGATGCGCCTCGAGGTTCTGATCGAGAACGTGGCGGAAGAGGTCATGCGGAAGATGGCGGATCGCGATTTTCCGGAGGAAGAGAAGCGGGATATTGCCCACAAGGTCGGGCTTGCCGCTCTCAAGTACGGCGACCTTTCCAATCAGGCGTCGAAGGATTACATCTTTGATATCGAGCGGTTCACTTCGTTCGAGGGCAACACCGGTCCGTACATCCTGTACACGATGGTGCGTATCAAATCCATCCTGGCGAAGCTCGGAGAGCTTCCCGAGATGCCGGAGCGGGCTGGTACCTACGAGCGGGGAACCGAGGAGACAGCGCTTCTTCTTACCATCGGCCGCTTTGCGGATATGGTGGAAAAAGCCGCAGCGGAACTTGCGCCTCACAAGGTATGCCAGTATCTGTACGAGCTGGCAGACGGCGTGAACGGGTTCTACCATGCGAATAAGATTGTCGGTGAGACCGACACTGCGAAACAGAAAGAATGGATTTCCATCCTGCGGACGGCACTTGCCATCTTCAAGGACGGGATCGGAATGCTTGCATTTGAAGCACCCGATCGGATGTGACATCCGGGGTGAGTGTAGAAAGTGAGGGAAGTATATGCATCGAAACGATGGGTTGGCACGAAAGAGTCTGCTCTGCGTTATGGTTCTTGCAGCGGCGCTTTTGTTTGCCATGATGCCGCATATGTTGAAAGCCGCCCGCGCGGAAGGCGATGAGCCCGGCGGGACAACAACGGATATCAACACCGATGACGACATTATCAACAAGCAGCAGTATCTGAACGGGTATTACGAGGGCACCGTCACCAAGGACGGCAGCAGCGTTCGTGCATTGCCCGGTACGAAGGATGAGAACGGCAAGACGAAGAATGATATCGTGAAGACCAGCGCCGGCAAGCAGGTTATCCTGAACAAAGGCGACAAGGTGAAGGTCTACGGCGAACGCCGTGACTCCGACAAGGATACCTGGTATCACATCCAGTGCACCGTCGGCGAGGAGGTTATCACCGGTTATGTGTACAGCGGCCGTGTAACCCGCGAGAACACCCAGATCACGTTCACGCCCACGCCCACGGAGACACCGGAAGCCACACCCACCACAGCGGTTCCCACCTCCGAGGAGAAGCAGAATGAGCTGAAGAGTGCTACGCCGACTCCTCAGGAACAGACCAAGGACATGGCCGAGACCGCGAAGAAGGAGCCCTGGACCATTTGGAAACTTCTCTTTATCCTCGGTGCGGCATTTATCACCTTCGTTCTCATTTACATGATCGTTAACCATTACGCGGAGAAGAAGATTGACGAGGAGATGCGTCACGCTCCCGACCGCGATTACACCCTTCCTCATCTTGAGGGCGAGTCTGACGAGGACTACGAGCGCGAGCGCAGAAAGGCCCGCAAGAAAGAGGTTGCAAGGGATTTCAAGGATCAGCGCAAACGCAATATGACGGATGAGCTGGAACTCGATGCCGATCAGATCGGCGAGATCGATGATTTCTCGAATTTCACCATCAATATGGACGGCGTATTTGACGATGACTCGACCCGCAAGGCGGTGTCCGCGGCGGTGACGGAAGCGGTTTCCGAGGACGCACGCGAGCAGTCGTCGGCAGCAGGCAGAGCAGAGACATGGAGCGCTTCGGATGCCAAACTTGTCCGCAATCTCTCTGACCATGCCGATGAGCAGGAGAAGGAACTGATCCGCCAGATCGCTCCCGAGTACGCACAGCCGAAGAAACCGGCTGCAAGCGCACCGGCCGGCGACGAGGAGGAGATTACCTTCACTCCGGAGGAGATGGTTCTCCGCCGCAAGCTGGATCAATTGAAAGAACAGGATGTTCTGGTACACAAGAAGCGCGGCGTCGGTGAGGTTATCGACAACAGCGACCCGAACATCATTCAGGTTCGTTTCGACCGTGATCTTCGCTTCCTGAAGAAGGACAAACTGGTGAAGAAGCATCTGGTCGACCTGTAGGATGCCGGGATTCCGGCTTCTGCGGAAGTATTCCAAAAGGAAATGATCGGAAGGAATGGCGGGCAGCCGTCATTCCTTCTGTGTATGTAGGAAGGGAACTGCAGTGAAGAAAGTTTTACAGAAGGATTTCAAATCCGTGATCTCGCCTGTTGCGATGATGGCCATCGCCTTCGTCGTCCTGGAATGTCTGATCTTAGCGGGCGTGGGGGTGAAAAACCCGAAACTGATCACCACGGGCATCATTATCGCCGCCTTTGCAGCGGCAATCACGCTGGTGTATCATCTCTTCCTGTCCGGAAGCCTGTTTCTGCAAAACCTGAGAGAGCGGAAGTACTTTTTCGACCTTCGCGCTGAGGGAGTCGGCAAATACAAGGTCGTCCTGTGGAAACTCTGCTACACGTTTCTTTCCCTTCTGGCGTTTTCGGTGCTTTATGTAGGGGCTCTGTATCTGGATATCCGGATTTTCGCCTGGGCGTTTCCTTCGCAGAAGGAAGAGTTCGCCAAGTTCGGCGTCCGGGCAATGATCCAGGGCAAAAACAACGACGCCTTCGGCCCGGCATTGGCCGCAACCGTATTTGAGTACGTGACGGCGGGGATCGTGCTTCTTGCCATGGTTTTTGCCGTGGTGGCGGTAACCTATGCGGTGTTCCGCCGCAGCAAACTCTGCGGATTCAACTGCGTTCTGGTCTACCTGATCATGTTCGGCGCATTTATGAAGGTGTATGCAGGGACCATCGCCGGAGTCACGGGGACGAAAGCCCATGTCCGTGCCGGTCTGATGCAGCTGGTGATGACGGCATTTTTCTTAGGCGTTGCTCTTTACATGATGCGCTCCATCGTGCCGAATGAACCGACGCCCGACCCGTGAGTGTGTCGTTTGCTTCCGATCGGAATACGACTGTTTCGGAAATAAAACCTGCGGCTTTTCTGCCGCGGCTTGAATAGAGGAGGATAGAATTCCATGGCTGATGTAAAACCTTTTGTATGTGTCCGTCCGACGCCGGCGCTTGCTTCGCGGGTTGCCGCGCTTCCGTATGATGTGTACAACCGGGCGGAGGCAAAGGAGGCGGCGCTCCGCGATCCGCTTTCGTTCTTAAATATCGACCGGGCGGAGAGCAACCTTCCCGACGACGTCGACACCTACGATCCGATCGTGTATGCGAAAGCAAAGGAACTGCTGGATGCGCGTATCGCTGACGGCACGTACCTCACCGATCCGCAGGACTGCTACTATGTGTACGAACTGATCATGGACGGCCGTTCCCAGACCGGTATCGTGGCCTGTGCATCCATTGACGACTACGCAAACGGCGTCATCAAGAAACACGAGAATACCCGCGAGGAGAAGGAGCAGGACCGTATCCGTCACGTGGATACCTGCAATGCGCAGACCGGCCCGATCTTCCTCGCTTATCGCAGCAATGAAGTCATCAGCACCCTGATGAATGCCTATAAAAAGACGGAGCCGCTGTACGCATTCACGGCGGACGACGGGATTACCCACAATGTGTGGAGGATCGTTGCGGCAGAAGATGTTGCGGCAATCCGCGAGGCGTTTGCACAGATGGATTCCATCTACATCGCCGACGGTCATCACCGCGCTGCATCCGCCGTCAAGGTCGGATTCAAGCGCCGTGCGGAGTCGGGCAGTTATACGGGAGACGAGGAGTTTAACTACTTCCTTTCGGTTCTGTTCCCGGAGGATTGCCTGATGATCCTTCCCTACAACCGCGTGGTAAAGGATCTGAACGGCCTCTCGAAGGAGGAGTTCTTCGCGGAAGTCGAGAAGCATTTTGCGATCCGCAAGGTCGGCACGGAAGCGTACGCGCCGGCTGCGAAGGCGACGTTCGGCATGTTCATTGAGGACGAGTGGTACGAGCTTACGGCGAAGCCGGAGCTTGCGGCGATCACCGATCCGGTGGCTTCGCTGGACGTTTCGCTTCTGCAGGATTACCTGCTCGGACCGGTTTTGGGCATCGGCGACCCGCGCGTTGACAAACGCATCGACTTCATCGGCGGTATCCGCGGTCTCGGGGAGCTTGAGAGACGCGTTCACGGCGATATGAAAGTCGCATTTTCCATGTATCCGACGCAGATCACGGAGCTTTTCGCGGTGGCTGACGCGGGGCTTTTGATGCCTCCGAAGTCCACGTGGTTTGAACCGAAGCTGCGCAGCGGATTGTTCATCCACAAATTATCGTAAAGGAGTGTACCGGCGGATGCGGGAGAGTCCTGCGTCCGCCTTTTTTGTAAGATCATGAGTATTCTTTCGGTCGAAAACCTTTCCCACGGGTTCGGCGACCGCGCCATCTTCCGCGACGTGACGTTCCGCCTTCTTGCGGGCGAGCACATCGGTCTGGTCGGTGCGAACGGAGAGGGAAAGAGTACGTTTTTTAACATAGTCACGGGCACGCTGATGCCGGACGAGGGGACGATCACCTGGGCGAAAAATGTCCGCGTCGGCTACCTCGACCAGCACACGGTCTTAAAGCCCGGCATGACGATCCGTGACGTTTTGGCATCCGCATTTTCCTGGCTCTACGAGAAGGAGGCGGAGGTGAACCGCATCTGCGAGAAGATGGGGGATGCGGACGAAGAGACGATGAATGCACTGCTCGAGGAGATGGGCGTGCTTCAGGAGATGCTCGAGCAGCACGACTTTTACATGCTTGACACGAAGATCGATGAGATCGGTCACGCGTTCGAGCTTGATGCGCTCGGCTTTGACAAGGACGTGAGCGAGCTGTCGGGCGGGCAGCGCACGAAGGTTTTATTGGCGAAGCTGCTTCTCGAGAAACCGGACATCCTGCTTTTGGACGAGCCGACCAACTACCTCGACGAGCAGCACATCGACTGGCTGCGGCGCTACCTCGCGGACTACGAGAACGCATTTGTCCTGATCTCGCATGACATGCCGTTCCTCAACAGCGTCGTCAATGTGATCTGGCATGTGGAAAATGCGCACCTGGAGCGCTATCCCGGCGACTACGATCACTTCCTTGAGGTGTACGAGATGCGCAAGGGACAGATCGAGGCGGCGTACAACCGGCAGCAGCAGGAGATCAAGGAACTGAAGGATTTCGTAGCGCGCAACAAGTCGCGCGTGGCGACCCGAAACATGGCGATGTCGCGCCAGAAAAAGCTTGACAAGATGGACGTGATCGAGCTGATGAAGGAGAATCCGAAGCCGGAGTTTCACTTCAAGGAGGCGCGCGTTCCGTCCCGCGTCGTCGTGGAGACGAAGGACCTCGTGATCGGCTACGACAAGCCGCTGTCACGGCCTCTCAACATCCATATCGAGCGCGGTGAGAGAGTGATCCTCCGCGGCGCGAACGGTATCGGAAAGACGACGCTTCTTAAGAGCATTCTTGGGCTGATCCCGCAGATTTCCGGCGAGATCGAGCTCGGCGACTATCTGGCGGTCGGTTATTTTGAGCAGGAGCTCTCGGGCGAGGGCACGAAGACCTGTATGGATGAGTTCTGGGACGAGTATCCTTCGTACACGAACTACGAGGTACGCGCGGCGCTCGCAAAATGCGGTCTTACCACCAAGCACATTGAGAGCCAGGTACGTGTCCTTTCCGGCGGTGAGCAGGCGAAGGTGCGGTTGTGCAAGCTGATGAATCGGGAGAGCAACCTGCTGATCCTCGACGAGCCGACGAACCACCTCGATGTTGACTCGAAGGATTCGCTGCGGACGGCGCTTGCGGAATACCACGGAACCATGATTATCGTGTGCCACGAGGCGGAGTTTTACGAAGGGCTTGCGACGCGCGTCGTCGATTGCGGCGAGTGGAGCCTGCTTTCATAATGGTCGGGAAACCGTGATCGCTGCCCGGGCGAAGGGTTGCCGTGCATGTTTTGAAAGGACGGAAAATGATCATCAACACAGGACAAAGAACCGACATCCCAGCATTTTACGCGGAATGGTTTGCCAATAGGGTCAAAGAGGGTTTTGTCTGCGTTCGAAATCCTTACAACCCAAGTCAGGTGAGCAAGTACAGGCTTGCCCCGGATGTGGTCGACGTGATCGGTTTCTGCACCAAAAATCCGGCGCCCATGTTTCCGTATATGAATCTGCTCAGGGATTTCGGGCAATACTGGTTTGTCACGCTGACATCCTACGGGCGCGACATCGAACCGAATGTCCCTGACAAACAGAAGCTGATCGAGGATTTCCAAACGTTGTCCGGCATGGTAGGCACAGATGCCATTGCCTGGCGCTATGATCCGATCTTCCTGTCGGAGCGGTACACAAAGGAGTATCAGCTTCACGCATTCCGGCAGATCGCGGAAAGACTGAAGGGATATACAAAGACGGTCGTGATCAGTTTTATCGATCTTTACCCGAAGGTCAGGAAGAATTTTCCGGAGGCGAGGGAGGTAGCAAAAGCAGACAGGCTGCAACTCGGGCAGGAGATGATCGGGATCGCGTCGGAGTGCGGGATGACCGTCAAAACGTGCGCGGAAGGGGACGAACTGGCATCGTTCGGAGCCGACTGCAGCGGCTGTATGACGATCCGCGACTATGAGAAGGCCATCGGTAAGCGTTTGATCGCGCCGAAAAGGAAGGGAGCGAGAGCCGAGTGCGCCTGCTACCTGTCCTGCGATATCGGCGCTTACAACACATGCCTTCATCTGTGCCGGTACTGCTATGCGAATGCGGACCCGGCGGTGGTGATCGCGCAAAACAAGCTACACGATCCGAAATCTCCGTTTCTGATCGGGAATTCCACGGAAGGGGATCAGGTGCATGAGGTGCCGCAGCATTCCTGGATTGATCTGCAGGAAAGGCTTATGCTGTGACGGACCGTGCAGGACACTCTAGGACTGCATATACTGCGCGCGGTAACGGCTCGGGGAGATGCCCGTGAGTTTCCGGAACGTCTTGAAGAAATAGGCATAGCTCGAAAAATGCAGTTGCTCCTGGACCTCGTTGACGGTCCTGCCTTGCCGCAGGAGATCCTGCGCTGCCGAGATTTTTTGCAGGAGGATAAAGCGGCTCACGGGGATGTGGGCGTGTGCTTTGAACATTCGCGACATGTAATCGGGATTTAAGAAGAACCGGGACGCAAGATCACGGACACTGATATTTTCCTCGATATGCTCGTTGATGTAAAAAATGATATCGTTGACACGTTTCTGCGAATCCGATACGTTGATGATCGGATTTGCGGAAACGTTTTTTATTTCGGCGGTATTACGCAAATCCCCAAGCAGGGAAAGAAGGCTCGATACGGCTTCGGGAGAAGTGAATCGCTCGAAGGCAGAAAGTGCGTCGAGTTTCTGACGGAGGGAGGAGAGCGTTTCGGCGTCCGGTTTGAAGAAAGTCGGAGGGTGGTGGGGGTTCAGATACGGGAAAACCTCGCCGTCACCGCAGAAAACGCGGTTCAGCCAGGTGGTATTGATTCCCAGGACGTAGCGCTCATATACGCGATCGGCCTCATGGTAGAGCTGGTGGACGCAGAACGGCGGGATGATGATCAGCGTGCCCGAAGGAACTTCGATGACCTTGTCGTCGATGAGGACATCCGGCAGATCCGAGAGCGTGAGATACAACTCCCCGCCGTCATGACAATGCGGCCCGACGGGCCAGTCCGTACTCGAAAAGCGGTATGCCGAGTTAAACGGCGGAAAAATCGGAAACATAAGGGCGGTGCTGACCATTGCGGACCTCCGTAAACGGGAAAAAGAGCATTTTCCGCCTGAAATAGGTCGGAAAGATACATAAATGCAGTTGGTTATGTACATATTATTACAGGAGGATGCGGATTACAATAGTTCATAACAGTATTATTGCTCAGAAATAGAGGGTATTCTTTACGGGATCGGAATGCGTGAAGGACGCCGTGCTGAAGATTTTTGAAAACAGGGAGGATAGAACATGGAAAAGGTAAGGCTCGGGATCATCGGGATCGGGGGGATGGGATCGGCCCATGCCTTGTCGATCGTCGGGGGAGAGGTGCCGGAGCTTCGGCTCACGGCCGTAGCCGACATACGGGAAAGCCGGTTGGCCTGGGCGGAAGAAATGCTTCCGAAGGATGTGAAGCGCTTTGATGACGGGAGAAAAATGATCGATTCCGGGGAGTGCGACGCCGTATTGATCGCAACACCGCACTACCTTCATCCCGATTTTGTAATCTACGCACTGGAGCACGGACTTCATGCGATCAGCGAAAAACCGGCGGGGGTATACACAAAACAGGTTCGGAAAATGAATGAAGTTGCGGCAGCAAGCGACAAAGTCTTTGCCATCATGTTGAACCAGAGGACAAACTGCGTATACCGAAAGCTGCATGAGATGATCGAAAGCGGAGAACTCGGCGAGCTCAAGCGAGTGAACTGGATCATCACCGACTGGTATCGGACGCAGGCATACTATGATGCGGCCGACTGGAAGGCCACCTGGGACGGGGAAGGCGGCGGAGTGCTACTGAACCAGAGCCCGCACCAGCTGGATTTTCTGCAGTGGCTTTGCGGACTGCCGGTCCGTGTGAGAGCGTTTTGCCATGAGGCCAAATGGCATGAGATCGAGGTGGAGGACGATGTGACTGCATATCTCGAATTTGCCAACGGCGCAACCGGTGTGTTTGTGACGACCACGGGCGATGCGCCGGGCACGAACCGGCTGGAGCTCACGTTCGAGATGGGAAAGATCGTCTGCGAAGGCGGGAAACTGGTGTACGATAAGCTGAGCGTAAACGAGCGGGAGTTTTGCAAAACCGAAAAAGAAGGCTTCAAAAAACCACCTATGGCGCACACGGAAATCGAAACCGACGGGAAAAACGAGCAGCATACCGGGGTGCTCAGGGCATTTGCCGACCGGATCCTTCACGGCGGAAAACTTGTCGCGGAAGGGGTCGAGGGTATCCGCGGGTTGACGCTTTCCAACGCCATGTATCTCTCGGCGTGGCTCGATCGGACGGTCGAGATACCGTTTGATGAGGATCTGTTCCTTGACGAACTGAACAAGCGAAGAGCGCGTTCCAAGAAGAAAAACGCAAGCGGCATCGTGTTTGATACCGCAGGAACATACTAGGGAGGAAGTATCAGATGGAATTCAGGATATCGGGATTTGCGGATGAAATATCGGATGATCTGACCGTACAGTTGGAGAGCCTTGAAAACCTCGGAATGAAATATGTGGAGATGCGCGGGGTCGACGGAGGGAATCTTGTGTTTCACTCCGATGCGAAGGTAAAGGAGATCAAGAGGAGGCTCGACGATCACGGGATCGCGCTCTCTGCGCTGGGAACACCGTTTGGAAAGATCGGGATAACGGACGATTTTGATAAACATTTCGATGACTTTAAGCGAGGAATCGAGATTGCCCATAAGATGGACTGCCGGAATATCCGGATGTTCAGCTTTTATATTCCGAACGGGAAAAATGCGGAGTACAGGGACGCCGTATTTGAGCGGATGGGAAGATTTGTCAATCATGCCGCGGTCAACGACGTCGTCCTTCTTCACGAGAATGAAAAGGGCATCTACGGGGAAAAGGCCACAGAGTGCAGAGAATTGATGGATGAGTTTTACGGAGAGCATTTCAAGGCGGTGTTCGACTTTGCCAATTTCGTGCAGGCCGGGCAGGATACGATTGAAGCGTATGAACTCCTAAAGGATCATATCGCGTACATCCATGTCAAGGATGCGATCAGGTCCGACGGTCATGTGGTCCCGGCCGGGTACGGCGACGGGAATGTCGAGGAGATCCTCGGAAGATTGTTCGCCGACGGGTATTCGGGCTTCCTGTCCCTGGAGCCGCATTTGTCTGATTTTACGGGCTTTGCGTCTCTGGAGAAGGGCAGTGGGAGCGTCGCCGGGGCAGGGAAAAAGCTGTCCGGTTTTGAAGCGTTTAAAACTGCTCACGATGCGCTTGAACAGATTTTGAAGAAACTTGCCTGAGGATCGGAGGCTGACGAAATGTCGGCCTCTTTTTCAGGCGTAAAATGCTCCTTTTGCTGCGGTCGTGTGTACTGCGGTCTTATCGAGAGCGGTCGCTTTGCTGACGCGGAATCCGAAAAAACGGTGCAGAAGGAAAGGCTGCCGAATCTTTGAAAGTTGTCTGTCTTTAGAGTTTTCGGAAGCTTTTTATCGCGGATAATGCTATAATAGAGATGCGCAACGGCAGGATCGCGAATGCCGGACAAAAACGAAGTGTTGATCTGCGAGGAAAAATGATGAAAAACGGATGGAAATGGTGTACAATACTAATGCTATGTGCCGTGACTCTGAGCGGCTGTAAGGAGGATAAGACTATGAACAACGATTCGGTAACCGCTACGCCCGTGAGCACCGCGACTTCGACGTCTGCTCCGACGGCTACGCCGACGGTGAGCGTTGCGGAAAAATGGAGCAAGGTTTTTGCGGAGCAGAAGCACGCGGATACACTCAAACTTCCGATCTACAACAACCCGCTGATGGTGCAGCGGCTCGGCGCGGATCCGTATGCGCTGGTGTACGACGGACGCGTGTATATCTATATGACCGGAGATGTGATCGAGACGAATGCCGACGGTTCGCCGAAGGCCAACTCTTACCAGAAGATTAACACGATCAACGTGATCTCCTCTGACGATCTTGTGAACTGGACCGATCACGGCTCCATCAAGGCGGCAGGCTATTCGGGAGCTGCCAAATGGGGCGGAAACTCCTGGGCACCGGCGGCTGCCTGCAAGGAAATCGACGGGAAAATGCAGTTCTTCCTGTATTTTGCCAACAGCGGAAACGGTATCGGAGTTCTCCGCGCTGACAGCCCTGTGGGACCGTTCACCGATCCGATCAACAAGGCGCTCATCAGCCGCAATACCCCGAACTGCGCCGATGTCACATGGCTGTTCGACCCCGCGGTTCTGGTGGATAACGACGGCTCCGCTTACCTCTATGTGGGCGGCGGTGTTCCCGGAGGAAACCAACCCAGCGCCGAGCAGATCGAGCATCCCATCACGGCCCGCGTGGTCAAGCTCGGCGACGACATGATCTCCCTCGACGGCGATCCGATCTCCCTGGATCCTCCGTTCCTCTTCGAGGACTCCGGCATCAACCGCATCGGGGATACCTATTACTACAGCTATTGCAGCAACTTCAACGTGGACGGACATGTCAACCAGAAGAACTATGACATGCACAACGGTGAGATCTGCTATATGACCTCGGAAAATCCCCTCGGACCGTACACCTATGCCGGTGCGATCCTGAAAAACCCGGGCGCTTATTTCGGACCCGGCGGAAACAACCATCATTGTATATTTGAATTTGAAGGAAAATACTATATCACCTACCATTCGCAGATCCTTGACCAGCCTCTCGGCACGGGCGGCGGCTACCGCTGTACGCACATCGACGAGCTGCGCCTCAATGAGGACGGTACCATCTCCATGGGCAAGGGCACGAAGGAGGGCGTGAAGCAGCTTCACAACTTCGATCCGTACCGGACGGTTCCCGCTGCGACCATGCGCACCATGGGCGGCATCGAGACAAAACCTGTCGGCGAGACCGCCACGAAGTACGGCTCCGGCGACATGGTAGTCACGGGAATTGATGCAGGCGACTGGATCAACATTTCCAAGGTGGATTTCGGCGAGGAAGGCGCAAAGACATTTTCCGCCGAGTTTGCCGTGGCAGATGGCGCAGCCACAAACGGTGCCCTGGCAATCCGCCTTGACAGCGTAAACGGCGAGGACGTCGGCTACGCCGAAGTGACCGGCAGCGGCAAGGTGACGGTGGAGCTTCTTAAACCCGTGACGGGAGTACACAACCTGTATTTCCTGTTCGCAGGCAGCGGTTATGACTTCTGCAGCTGGAGCTTCGGAAAATAAGGCCGAGTGAAAAACGAAAGGGAAAACAGACAGAAATCGTTTTACAGTGGGGGCATTATGAACACCAAACGGAACCTTTTGATCGTCGGAATTGCGGCCACGGTGCTGATTGCCGTGATCGCGCTGGTCATTGCACTGAAGCCGGTCAGGAATACCGGTGAGACTCCGGTGACGCCGAAAGTGACCGAAGTGCCGGCTGATATGGTGGTTTACACTGTCAAATACTCCTATGAGCTTGATGAAACCGTGAATACGGAGACGGCGGAGGTGTCGAGACCGAAAGAGAGACTGACGTGGAGTGTCTCGGATATTCCGGAGACGGAGATACCGGGATTTTATGTGGTAAGCGCGGAGATCACGGTCTCTAACCTCCCCGGCTGGACAGTCACATGGAATGAGGATTCGCTTCATCCCATTTGGATGGGTCAGGGAGAGTATACCATCCTTTACGACGGAGAGAAGGTTGCCGACACATATACAAGCTACGGAGCTTTGCATTTTACGGATCTGAACGGGGACGGACTTCCGGAGTTCTGTGATGTGCAGAGGGAAACGATCATGGTGTATGACTTCGGCAGTCAGATGCGAAGCGACATGTCGAGAGACGAAGATCTGACCTACGAATGGTTTGAAGGAACGGACGAAGATGTTGTGATCCGGACGACGCGAAAGAAAGGGTATAAATTTGCTCAGCGGGGCAGGATCGTCATCGCCGGCGAAACACTGGAGTTCCAGGAGATCACGAATCCGACGTCCACGGATTCCGTTGAGGTGATGCCGTCAGCCCGTAACCCGGTCGAGTGCTGGTTCGACTCTGCAAAGGGCGATGAGGAGACTCGCCGGCTGCTCCGTCTGGAGGAGGACGGTGAGGATGAGTCGATGTGTGTGTACGTTGTGGACAAGGGGCGGTTTTATTACTATTATCCGGTTCCGGGTGAATGGCCGCTCAAGCGCTACACGGATGCGGGGATCTTTCCGGTATGCAGCGGCCGGAGATTCCTGAACGCCTATGTGACTGACCTGGACGGTGATGGTTGTTCGGAGTTCTGTATGACGTTCCAGCATCCTATGGACCATACTTACAGGGGCGCTGTTGCCCTATTGATATCCGGGAACAGAAAGCAGGTAATTGACCAGTCAGGCTACGATCTGCGATTCGTCGAGGAGGACGGCAGGCTTGTCGTCAAGCGCAAACCCATCGGAGGCACGAAGGAGGAAACCCTTTCGCTGGAGAAAACAGAGTACGACCGGTTTGAACTTGCTGAACCGTGATGGCTCGTTCGACAGAGAAACGGTTGGAAAATATCGGAAAAACTAAAATAAGGCTTGACTTTGTCGCGTTAAAGCGTTACACTTTCAATCGGCAAAGTCAGGCCTTTTTCTTTTGCCGTCTTTTACTGTTTCGTCGGAAGATACGGGGACTGGCAGAAAATGAAGTTTAGTGATAGGGAGGACATCATGCCGATTACCGATTATTTGGTGCGTAACGCACAGCTGTACGGAAACGAAGTCTGCCTTGTGGAGATCAACCCCGCAGAGCAGCAGAGCCGCACGTGGAGAGAGTATGAGCTCATCGAGAGCGACCGCGACGAGAAATACCGCCGCGAGATGACCTGGGAGGATTTCGACCGGAAATCCAACCGGTTTGCGAACCTTCTCCTAAGCCGCGGCGTGAAGAAGGGAGACAAGGTTGCCATCCTTCTCATGAACTGCCTCGAGTGGCTGCCGATCTATTTCGGCGTATTGAAGACCGGCGCGTTGGCTGTCCCCATGAATTACCGATATACCGCGGACGAGATCAAGTATTGTCTCGATCTTGCCGACTGCAGCGTCCTCGTGTTCGGACCGGAGTTTGTCGGCCGTATCGAGGAGATCGCGAACCGTATCCCGAAGGTGAAGGAGATGTTCTATGTCGGCGAGGACTGCCCGTCCTTCGCGGACAGCTACGAAAAATACGCAGCGTACTGCACCTCCAAGAATCCGAATATCGCCCTGACGGACGATGACGATGCGGCAATTTATTTTTCGTCGGGTACCACGGGGTTCCCGAAGGCGATCCTGCACGCTCACAGAGCGCTTGTATCGTCCTGCATTACGGAGCAGAAGCATCACGGACAAAAGAAGGATGATGTGTTCCTCTGCATTCCGCCTTTGTATCACACCGGTGCGAAGATGCACTGGTTCGGAAGCCTCTTAAGCGCCAGCAAGGCAGTCCTCCTCCGCGGCGTTAAGCCCGAGTGGATCATCGAGACAGTGTCCCGCGAGAAGGCGACGATCGTATGGCTTCTGGTGCCGTGGGCACAGGATATCCTTGACACCATCGACCGCGGCGAGATCGACCTCTCGAAGTATGAGCTCTCCCAGTGGAGACTTATGCATGTCGGTGCACAGCCCGTTCCGCCGAGCCTGATCAAGCGGTGGAAAGAGCATTTTCCGAATCATGATTACGATACGAACTACGGTCTTTCCGAGTCCATCGGACCCGGCTGCGTACATCTCGGGATCGAGAACATCCGCAAAGTCGGCGCCATCGGCGTTCCGGGTTACGGCTGGCAGTGCGACATTGTCGATGAGAACAGAAAGAGCGTTCCGCAGGGCGAGGTCGGCGAGCTTGCCGTCAAGGGCCCCGGCGTTATGAAGTGCTACTACAAGGATGAGGCTGCTACGAAGGCTGTCCTGTCCGACGACGGCTGGCTTTACACCGGCGATATGGCAAGGCAGGATGAGGAAGGCTTCATCTATCTTGTAGACCGCAAGAAGGACGTCATCATCATGGGCGGCGAGAACATTTATCCCGTGCAGATCGAGGATTATCTCCGCGCGAACGACAAGATCGCGGACGTTGCGGTTATCGGTATCCCGGATGCACGTCTCGGCGAGGTGACGCTTGCCATCATCCAGATCAAAGAGGGTATGACGGCGACGGAAGAGGAGATCAACAACTTCTGCCTTGACCTTCCCCGCTACAAGAGACCTCGGAAAATCGTCTTCGCCGACGTTCCGAGAAATCCCACCGGCAAGATCGAGAAGCCGAAGCTCCGCCAGATCTACTGCGGCGGCAGCCTTGTGGAGGCACAGATTAAGTAAGACAAAACAATAGCGGCAGACGCGGTGCGCCTGTCGGAAACGGAGTATATATGCTGATCGCTTTGACATCCATTCTTTTGGTGTGTTTCTTTTCCCTGATGATTTTTGTCGGCTGGCGCTGCAAAAAGCATGCAACCGACGTCAACGGTTTCGTTCTCGGCGGACGCAACGTCGGCCCCTGGCTTACCGCATTTGCCTTCGGAACCTCATATTTCTCGGCTGTTATCTTCGTCGGTTACGCTGGCCAGTTTGGCTGGAACTTCGGTCTTGCCAGCACCTGGATCGGCCTCGGCAACGCATTCATCGGTTCGCTCCTCGCATGGGAGATCCTCGGACGCCGTACGCGCATCATGACAAGACACCTTGACACCAAGACAATGCCCGACTTCTTCGAGAAGCGCTTCGGTTCGAAGGGACTGAAGATTGCCGCGGCATTCATCGTGTTCGTGTTCATGGTTCCGTACACGGCTTCCCTGTACAACGGTCTGTCGAGTCTGTTCAACATTGTGTTTGATATTCCCTACTGGGTAGTTATCGCGATCATGGCAGTGCTCACCGCCATCTACGTCATCTTCGGCGGTTACATGGCAACAGCTATCAACGATTTCATTCAGGGTATCATCATGCTCGTCGGTATCGTTTCCGTTGTTCTGGCGGTTCTTGCGAAAAACGGCGGGTTCTCCCAGGCGATTGCAAAACTCTCCGCAAGCGAGGTCGTTATGGCCAGCGGAGACAAGTTAAACGGCGGTTATGCAAGCTTCTTCGGACCGGATCCGCTGCAGCTTCTGTTCGTCGTATTGCTCACCTCCCTCGGTACCTGGGGACTTCCTCAGATGATCGGAAAATTCTACTCCATCAAGAATGAGGATTCCATCAAGAAGGGCACCATCATCTCGACATTTTTCGCCATTGTTGTTGCAGGCGGATGCTACTTCCTCGGCGGATTCGGCCGTCTCTTTGCAGATTCCCCGGCCATTAAGATGAAAGACGGCAAGGTACTGTTTGACAGCATTATCCCGGCGATGCTCTCCGAGCTTCCTGCGGTGATCATCTCCATTGTGATCGTGCTCGTCCTTGCGGCATCCATGTCGACGCTGTCGTCTCTGGTTCTCACCTCGAGCTCCACGCTCACCCTCGACGTTATTGCTCCGGCTTCCAAGGAGGAGATGAGTGAGAAGAAGAAGGTCGGTATCATGCGGCTCTTCATCATTTTCTTCGTTCTTATTTCCGCAGTTCTTGCGGTTCTCAAGGACAGCCTGAACATCACCTTCATCGCTCAGATGATGGGTGTGTCCTGGGGTGCAATGGCCGGTGCGTTTCTTGCGCCGTTTCTGTACGGCCTGTACTCCAAGCGTGTGACGAAGCCCGCAGTTGCGGTAAGCTTCTTCTTCGCAATCTGCATGACGATTATGCAGCTGCTGGTATCCTTCAAGGTGCTCAGCTTCAACCCTGACACGGTAATCGGATATGTTTTCAAATCTTCCATCAACTCCGGCGTTGTCTCCATGGTCGGCGGCCTGATCCTTGTTCCGATCGTCAGCCTGATCACGAAGAAACCGGATGCCGCGAAGGTCGATGCGATGTTCGCATGCTACGATCAGAAGGTTCTGACGGAAGTCAAGATGCGCGAGCGTTTGGAAGAGAAATAATAAACTTTGTCCACAGACGGAAAACTAACTATCCCTACATAAAAGGCGGTGCCATTGCGGCGCCGCTTTTTTGCGGGAGTCCCCTGCGCATTTATTTTGCTTCCGAGTGGATTTCGTAAACTGTAAAAAATTAAACTAAAACTTTAAATTGTTATTGACAAACTTGTAAAAGCATGGTATGGTATCCTTGCCGGCAGGGAACTGCGCGAACGCAAGCCGTCCGATCAGCGGCAGTGCAGGCGCGATATCATAACGGTAAGCCGAGGGATATCGGCATGGGAAGTGAGGGATTGATTTTCCCTGCGCCCGTAAGGAGGAAATATCATGGATAAGAAGTCAAAGAAGAGTATTGTTTTTCAACAGGTTTGCTCCGGCATAGCACTGGCCATCATATTGTTGCTGCTGTTTCAGGCGAAGGATTTCATCGTTGCGGCAGTGTCCGGGAAGGACACCTACGATGTCCGCCTTGTGGAAGAGGATACACTTGAGAACCACCAGCAGGTGTATCGGTTGTACAAAAACAACGAAGACTACGGGGATGTCGATTACAACCTCTACAGCCTTCTGGATGACAACGGCAACACCGATTACCGCTATTGTCACCTGATCCAGTCGGCACGCTCGCTTGCATTTTGTGTAATCCTCGGAGCGATGATGCTCGTTGTCATCGTCATGGTGATGAGCACTTCGAAGGGGACGCCGTTCACGCACAAAAATGCGAACCGGATCCGGCTGATCGGCGTGCTGCAGTTCGGGCTTGCCATCGTACCCGGTCTGGTGAAGTTCCTGATGACATTTTTCCGCTTCGATTACGTGAGCACTCCGCTCACCATGGAGGGCTTCTACATGTTCGTAATCGGCTTTGCCATCATGGTGATCGCGCAGGTATTTGACTACGGCGTAAAGCTTCAGGAGGACATCGATTCCATCGCGTGACGATGGGAGACGCAGCTTATGTGGCAGTCGTGACACAACGAAACGGAGAAAGAGTATGGGAATTATCATAAGACTGGACCGCATGATGGCGGATCGGAAAATGTCCCTGAACGAGCTGGCGGAGAAGGTCGGCATGACCAACGTGAACCTCTCAAACTTAAAGACGGGGAAAATGAAGGGCATTCGCTTTGAGACCCTGGAGGCAATCTGTAAAGTGCTGGATTGTCAGCCCGGGGATCTGATGGAGTACAAGCCGGAGGAATGAACGGAGTTATGCCCTGAAGCGTATGAGATGTGAGTATAAGAGGAACGGTGAAAGCCGTTCCTTTCTTTTAAAAACAACCAGTAGTTGTAAAAAGCAACGAAAACCATATTTTCCGATGTTTGAAAAGACGATTCTGTGCTATTATAATCACAGATAAGTGATCACGGAATAAAGCAAAGGATGGGATTATCATGGAAATTGATCTGAAGAATACACTGCGCACGCTGCGCAGACAGAAGAATGTCACACAGGAGGACCTTGCAGATCATCTCAGTATCACGCCCCAATCCGTCGGGAAATGGGAACGCGGCGAGGGGTACCCGGATATTACGCTGCTTCCCAAAATCGCGCTGTATTTCGGAATTACCGTGGATGAACTGCTTAGTGTGGACAAAGCCCGGATTGAAGAGAAGATTAATGCCTACAGGGATGAAAGCAAACTGCTGAATAACAAGGGCGATATGAAGAAAAATCTCGAACTTTGGGAGAAGGCATACAAAGAGTTTCCGAATGATTTCGGGGTCATGGTTAAGTTGATGTATGCGATTTCCCTGGATTCGAGTAATTATGAAGATCCGATGCCGGAGGATAAGCTCAGACGCATTACCGAAATGGGGGAAACCATTATTGCAAAGTCGACCGATAAAGAGTATCGGGAGAGCGCGATCCAGATCCTTTGTTATTCCTACCAGGGTAACGATGATGAGAAGGCGCTTCATTATGCGGATATGGGCGGGAATTTTTATGTGAATCAGATGGGCCTTCGCTGTCACGTTTTAAGCGGAGAAGAAGGAGTTAAGGCAAGCCAGGAGTACCTGAACAGTCTGATCCGGGAGGCGGCAATGACCGCATACGGGATTCCTCGTAAAAGTACGCTCAGCTATGAGGAAACAGTCGAAGCGTACACCTTTGGGATCGATATCATAAAACGTCTCTATTCCGACGGGAACTACGGCTTTGACAATTATACTCTGGCAAATAATTACTATCGCCTGGCTCATGTGCATTCGGAGGTTCAAAATGCCGATAAAACCATTGAGATGCTCAGAGAGTGCTGCAAACATACGCTCGAGTTTGACCGGGTAAGAGATTTGAATTTTGACTATACCGCATTGATGGTGAACCGACTTCAGCAGAAACAAGGGGATGTATTATGCACCAATACGTGCAACACTGCATACATTCACATGAAACTGCTCGAAGAGAAGAAAGTCTTTGATTATATCAGGGATGACGAGAGATTTCAGGACATCCTTCGCAAACTCAGGGAGCACGCAGTGGAGTAGAACAGAAAAAGGCGGGGCAGGTTAAGCTGCTCCGCCTTAATCATATCACTCAAACCGGAACGACAGAAGGTCAAAGTCGGTTCCCGGGAGGAAGATGAAATTCACCGTGCACGTTCCGTACACGGGCTCGAGGGAAAATGTGAAGGTTTCCGCCTCATCCCCCTTCGGAATGTCGATAATCTGCGTTTCGGTTCCATCGTCCTTCGTAAAATGTAGATGGATCGTGCTTTGCGGTACGTGGGAGCGGCCGGTAACGGTAATCGTACGGGCACCGCGCTCACCGAAGTCGAACGTTCCGAACGCCAGGTCCACGTTGTTGGAGATGCCGTAGATACCGTCTTCGGTAACGTCATAAGCGTCACCGCTCGCGTGCAAAAGCTCAGTCACGCCGATCTCGGCCCACGCCTTGTCGATGCGCTCAAAGACAAATCCGTGAAGGGAGAGCCGGAACGGAACAAGAATGGATACGCTCGTCACCCCGCGCAGGCGTTTTGAAAGGCGGAAGGTGTTGGGCTGATAGTGGTTGTACCAACTCTTGGCCTCGTAGTTGCCGCGGAAGAGAAGAACGCTTCCGGCCTCGCCCGGCGTGCCCTCCCAGACTTCCACCGGCACCACGTCGGAGAAGGAGAAGATCGGGAGTGTGATCGTGTCGGAGCCGTATTCGCCGAAATCCACATTGTCAAACCGTACCCACGTGGGCTCGTCCGCGGTGAAAGCGCCGCCGTCGAAGCTGAGCGTGGGCTTTTGATTGCTGGCGTCATATCGGATGGCGTTGACAAACTCATAGGGGTCTGTAGTTGCCCTGCCAAGCCCGGTGCTGCACAGCTCGAGACTTGAGATCACATCGGCATGGGGCTTGCCGTTGTCGGCCAGTGCGTACAGAAAGCATCGCTCCTCATCGCCGAGCGCCGTGATCCTTGCCGAACGTCCGTCAGGCAAAGGCGTGACCCGGATTGCCGCGGAGTCGATGCCGTCCGCGGTCATCACACGGAATGTAAGCTCCGTAAATGTCGCGTTTGCGGGAAGAATATCGGCAGATACCGTTATTTCCCGACGGTCGGGAGTCAGTACCGGGCCACCGTCCTGCAGCGTGAGTTCAATCTTGCGGATCGGGACCTCATTGATGACGGCTTCGTCTGTGATGCGGGGCACATTGGCTGCGGATGCACAGACAGCGGGATCCACCGGCGCGGCAGATTCTTCTGCAATCAGCCGCAGCTCCGCGTCAGGCAGTCCTGCGGAGGAGACCGTCACAATAATCTCACCCGGTTCCTTTCGTGCCGCGAGCATCAGAAGAAGCCTTCCGGAGAAGAGTCTTCGGGAGGTGCCTTTATATTCGTCGTAGTCGGTGCTGTCGCCGTTGTCCGTGCCAACAAGGCGGGCAGCGCCGCTCACCGTGACATTCATGCGGTTGCGGGCGTTTGCGACGAAAGTTCCTTCCACATCAACCGTGGAGACGGACACGAAGATCATGTCCTCGCCGTCCGCGGTCATCATTGTCTTGTCGGGCTCGAGAACGATGGAGGCGGGGTCTCCGAAGGAGCGCTGCGAATCCGTTGCGACAAGATTTCCGGCGGCGTCGTAAGCCGCTGCGGTGAGCTCTCCGGGCTGATAGGGGATGCGCCATGCACCGTGCAGCGTCTTCCCGTTCACGGGGTCGATGTCCCGGGTTCCGAGGGAGAGCCGGGGGGCATTTTCCGCCCGGAAGAACAGCTCCACCTTCGGACAGTTGGAGAAGACCTGCACATCGATCATCTGACCGACATTAAAGTCCCAGTACGGCACGATATGCACCATAGGGTGTGTCTCCGGATCGGTCCAGCCGGCCTGATAGATGTAGTAGGAGTCCTTCGGGAAGCCGGCGGTGTCGCACTGGCCGAAGAAGGAATTTTTTGAGTGGTAGGGCGTGGGCTCGCCTATGTAATCCCAGCCGGTCCAGATGAACTGGCCGAGGCTGTAGGGAACGTCGCGGTCCCCCGTGATCACGACCGTCGGGTCCTTGGCGCCCCAGTTGGTGGAACAGTTGGAGAGGGAGGAGCACTGACCGTCCGCAAAGGTCAGAAGCCTCACATCCGCCGGAAAATGATAGATTCCCCGGCTTTGTACCGTGGACGACGTCTCGCTTCCGTAGATGCACCAGTGCGGATACTTTTCATGGTGCTCACCGTAAATGCGCTCCAGATAATTGTACCCGGAGGCCTCCAACAGATCGGAGCACCGCTGCGCGCCCTCCCAGGCCACATAGTTGGAGCCGATGGTCGTGAAGGCGTGATGACGGTAATCGTGGCGGCGGACTTCATCCCGAAGTTCGCGTGTGACGATCAGTCCGCGCTCGGTGTGGGTGTCGTAGATTTCGTTTCCGATGCTCCAGAAGAAGACCGAAGGGCGGTTGCGGTCCCGGCGGATCCAGGAGGCGACATCCTCTTTCCAATGGTCCTTGAAGAACGTTGCATAGTCGTGCTCGGTCTTGTGGAGTTCCCACATGTCAAACGCCTCGGAGTCCACGAGGATTCCCAGTTCGTCACAGAGATCCATAAACTCCACGGAAGGCATGTTGTGGGAAGTGCGGACGGCATTCACGCCCATCGCCTGAAGGGAGAGAAGCTGCCGCCTGGTTGCGGTTTTGTTAACTGCGGCACCAAGCGCTCCGAGGTCGTGGTGCATGCAGGCACCGTGGAGCTTTATGTGGCGCCCGTTTAGAAAGAACCCGTTATCAGGGTCGAGCCGTACGGAGCGGAAGCCGATGCGCTGGGTGTAGGAATCGACAGACAGGTAATCTGCAGTGCTTTCCGTAGGAACAAGAAGTTCCGTTGTAAGCTCGTAAAGATACGGAGAGTCGATGTCCCAAGCTCGAGCATCCTCAACCATGAGCACCTGCGTAGAAACAAGGGACTCGGAAGACACGGACACGACATTTTCCGACGAAGCAACAACCAAACCCGAAGAGTCCCGGAGCATGTGGCGGAGAAGTGCCTGTTCATACGGTCCTAAAACAACCTCCGCGTCGACGGAGAGAAGACTTTTCCCTCGGAAAACGCCGGATCCATCGCGGGCCTCGCACACGGGCGTCGCGACAGCGTAGATGCCGTTTGCCGGAAGGTAGGCGTCGCCGGTTTTATGAAGATAACAGTTTCGGTAGATGCCGGCGCCGGAGTACCAGCGCGTGTTCGGCGATTCGTAGCGGCATGTCACCACGAGGATGTTGTCGCCGGGCCGGAGATACGGTGTAATTTCAAAAAAAGTTTGCGAATACCCATAAGACCGGGTATGTACTAACATATCATTGATATAAAACCGGGAATCCATGTAGACGCCGTCAAATTGCAGGAAGACATGGGATGCCTTTCCGTCATAGGAGAGCGGACGAACATAGCAGCCGATGCAGGTCTCGTAGAGGTCGGTAACCTGCCCGATCAGAAAATCGTGGGGGATGTCGACAGGCGTAAAGCCTGTGCCGTCATGAACTGCCGAGAGAATGGCAGACTCCGCCGTGTCGATGGGGAATTTGCGGAAACGGAAGTTGTCGGTAAACAGTGTTTTCATGGAAAACTCCTGGGTGTCCCGCGATTTCCGCGGGAAGTATTTTTCCTCATTGTATCAAATATGCTGTGAAAAACAATGGAGGATATTTATTACTATCGGGAGGTGTCAGGTGAAAAAACGGGGGTGTGCACTGATCCTTTGCATTGTGCTTGCGATGGCTGCCGTCGGGTGCGGAAAGTATGCCGGTGATGCGGAGAAGGTGAAGTTTACGTATTCGAAGAGGAGCATCTTTTCCACAATCGATAATTTCATTCAGAAGGATCTGGATGTTTACTAGGCTCTTCCGGAGGCAAAGGGCGGATACCTCTGATTTTCCGCTTGACAAAGATTGTTTCGGTGGTATAATCGGGACAACAGTTACAAAACGATGAAGGAGAAAGCAGTACGCACTCCGGGTTGACGAACAGAGAAGGACGCACGCGAAAGCAGGCTGAGAGCGTCCGGCGGAAACCGTGCGGAAGACCGTCTCCCGAGTGACCCCAATCCGGTCCGGTGACACCGTTACCGTCATAATTGAGTGGGCCTTCGGCCAAGCAGGGTGGAACCGCGAATTATTCGTCCCTGTTGATACACTTCGGTGTGTCAACAGGGGCTTTTTTGCGCGCTAAGCGAGGGTTGCGAATTCCCGCCTTATGTTGACACGAACGACAAGTTCTGCCTTGTGCAGAGAAAGGAGCAGTACATGAAAATACTGTACAACAACGGTTCCGTGGCGGAGTGCCCGGAAGAGGAAGTTACGCATGTTCTCCGTCATTCGGCAGCGCACATCATGGCGCAGGCAATCCAGAGACTGTGGCCGGAAGCTGATTTTGCGTACGGTCCCGCAACGGAGAGAGGATTCTACTACGATGTCGATCTCGGTGACCGCAAGCTTACCGACGAGGATCTTGTTGCGATCGAGAACGAGATGAAGAAGATCACGAAGGAAAATCTTCCCTTCAAGACGTTTGAACTCGGCCGTGAGGAAGCAATCGACTATCTTGAAAAGCGCGGTGCGAAGTATAAGGTAGAGCATATCGGTGACCTTGATGAGGACGCGAGGATCACGTTCTATCAGCAGGGCGATTATGTCGATATGTGCATCGGACCGCACATCACGTACACGAAGGCTCTGAAGGCGTTCAAGATCACGATGCAGAGCGGTGCATACTGGAAGAACGACGCGAAGAACAAGATGCTCACGCGTATCAACGGTGTTGCCTTTGCTACGGCGGAGGAACTTGCAGAGTATGAGAAGCAGATGGAGGAGGCGAAGGCCCGCGACCATCGTAAGATCGGCAAGGAGATGGGTCTGTTCATGACGGACGACCTGATCGGCAAGGGACTTCCAATGTTCCTTCCCCGCGGTTACACGGTGTGGAGAGAGCTCGAGAACTATATCCGTGACAAGGAGTTGAAACTCGGCTACCAGCACGTTCTGACGCCCTGCGTCGGTACGGTTGCCCTCTATGAGACGTCCGGTCACTGGGCTCATTATAAGGCAAATATGTTCCCTCCGATGGAGGTGGAAGGCGAGAGCTTCGTGCTTCGCCCGATGAACTGCCCGCACCACATGATGATCTATGCGAACAAGCCTCACAGCTACCGTGAGCTTCCAATCCGTATCGGTGAGATTGCCCACGATTTCCGCTTTGAATCCAGCGGTACCCTCAAGGGTATTGAGAGAGGCCGCCACTTCTGCCAGAACGACGCACACCTTTTCGTGACGCCCGAGCAAATCAAGGACGAGGTAAGCAAGGTTGTTGACCTGATCTTCGAGGTATACAAGGATTTCCAGATTACGGACTACCGCTGCGTACTGTCGCTCCGCGATCCGGCCGACACGGAGAAGTATCATCCGGACGACGAGATGTGGAACACGGCAGAGGATGCACTCCGTCAGGTTCTCAACGAGATCGGTATCGAGTACACGGAGGAGATCGGCGAAGCCGCATTTTACGGTCCGAAGCTCGATGTCAACGTGAAGCCCGCCGTGGGTGCCGAGTACACGCTCTCAACGTGCCAGCTTGACTTCTGTCTGCCGATGAAGTTCAACCTGAAGTACATCGACAAGAACAGCGAGGAGAAGACGCCCGTCGTTCTTCACCGCGCAATCCTCGGTTCCCTGGATCGTTTCATGGCGTATATCATCGAGGAGACGAAGGGCAAGTTCCCGACGTGGCTTGCACCTCTTCAGGTTAAGGTTCTTCCGGTTTCCGAGAAGACGAACGAGTATGCAGCCAAGGTAAACGAGGCTTTGGAGGAAGCAGGCATCCGCACGCAGCTTGACGACCGCAACGAGAAGATCGGTTACAAGATCCGCGAGGCACGTATGGACCGCGTTCCGTACATGCTTGTCGTAGGTCCGAAGGAGGCCGAGGAAGGTCTTGTGTCCGTCCGCAGCCGCTTCGCAGGCGACGAGGGTCAGAAAGACCTTAAGGACTTCATCCGCATGATCCGCGAGGAGATCGACAGCCGCGCCATCCGCGAGACGATCGTGGAAGAGAACGCATAAGAAAGAAAAAAGCGGCCGCGGGGGAAACTCCGCGGCCGTGTTATCACTAAAACCGTTAAAACAAAAGCAGCGCCCGGGGGAAAAATAATCCCGGGCGCTGTCTGCGTCATATCATTCGTTTGTCCGTCAGTCCTTGTCGCTTCCGGTGTTCTGGGAGGACTCCACGATGCAGCAGGCCTCAACCTTCCATTCGCGGCAGGCGTAGAATCCCTTGTCCGAGTAGAACATGGCTTCCTTCGCGTAAGCGCCGGCTTCCGAAGCGGGAACTCCGAGTTCCTTGGCGTGAGCAAGACAGCTCATGGTGTACACCGCGCAAGCCTCGTCGTAGAAGAGATTCTCCGGATCAAGAAGCTTCTTCACCGTGGCAGCGGCAGTGCGGTAGTCGCCGGAGCGATACAGCTCCTTTGCCTTGCGAAGCGGAACAGCGTCGCCCTCGTTCTCCGTGATGGAGAGTCTGCGCTCCTCCGGTGTCAGTAAATGAATGGAAATATCCAACTTCTTGGAAAGATACTCAAGTGTCTTAATCGAAGGAACGGCAGTGCCGCTCTCAATCTGCGAAAGCATATTACGCGTGATGAAATCGCCGACGACCTGGCTCTGCGTCATTTTCTTTGCCAGACGGGCTTCTTTGATGATGTGACCGATTTCGGATCTGTCCATATGCCTCTCCTTATCCGTAAATTTGGTTTACAACCAATTGAATCGTAACAGATATTTACGAAAAATGCAAGAGGGCAATTGTGAACTTTTTCTTATATTTTCAAAAAAATATTTCCGTTGCTAAATTTGACGGATTTTCATATAATTATTTCATCGACATTCGAAATTTTTTCGGATCGTGAAGCGTACGATTTCGGGGGAGAGATCCCGCGCGATCGGGAAAGGACATAGAGTTATACGATGAAAAAGAGGAATCTGATGCGCAGACTCCTGTGCCTGCTGCTCGTTGCCGTTCTGTTGACCGGTTGCGGAAACTCGGGCCTTCAGGAGCGCACGAAGAAAAACAATACCAATACCACGGCGGCGACCGAGACGCCGACTCCGGGCGAGACGACGCCTACCGACGAGCCGAAGCCCACGGAGGAGCCCGGTACGCCGACTCCGGAACCCACGGATACGCCGGCAACGCCGACTCCTGAGATCACTGACGTGCCGGCAACGCCGACGCCCACGCCTTCGGGCCGGTTCGGCTCCGTTGAAGAAGAGCAGAAGGCATTTGATGACTTTTTGAACGACATGTTCATTGAGATGACGGGAACCGACCATGTGATGGTACATTTTTCGATCGAGCATCCCGAGAAATACGGGATCGAGACGGAGTTTGTCATCACTGACGAAGAGTTTGATATGAAGAAGGCCGCCGAGGAGTTTGAGGAGTATTTTGAGGGCTTCGATCAGTTCAACTACGACCATCTGACGGACAAACAGAAGATCTACTATGACCGTCTGGTCTACGAACTGAACCTGACGCGCCGCTACAAGGACATCGACATCAAGTCCGTCAACAACTATCTGATGGCGGAGAACGGCAATGCCGTCGATTCTCTTCTGACGATCCTCACCGAGTATCCGTTCGTGGAAGAGAAGGATATGGCGGATTACATGAAGGATGTAGCTGCCGTTGCCGATTATCTGGATTCCCTGTTTGCATTGATGAAGCAGCTCTGCGAGAACGGCGCATGCCCGACGCAGGAGATGTACGATACCACCATGGAGAACATCGAAACGCTGTGCAAACAGCCTTCGGAAAATATCATTCTCTCCGCGTTCCGCTCCAACGCTGCCGGCTACGGCTTTGACGATGCCACCGTGCAGAAATACGCCGCAGAGCTTGAGAAGGTGCTCACCGACAGCCTGATCCCCGCTGCGGAGAAGCTGCGCGACAACGTGAAGACGCTTGAGAGCTATATCTCCGAGGCGAAGGGACTGGCTTCCCGCGAGGGCGGTGCGAACTATTACGCATACCTTGCCCAGAGCAAGACCGGATCCGAGCTTACCGTCAACGAAATGTACAATTACCTGGATCGCAAGACCACGGAGATGGCGTCCGAGTTCGTAAAGATATATCAGCAGGACGGCGGCATTTTCAACCGTTACGATGAAGTGATGTACGGCACCAGGGATTTCAATGTGATCCTTGACCGGTTGAAGAAACTGACGGCGGAGAATTACCCGAAGATCCGCGATACAAAGTATATTGTATCCGCACTTCCGGATGAGCTCTGTGTCGAGGGCGTGCTGGCGTACTTCATGACACCGCAGATCGACAATCCGGACCGCAAGATAATCCGTGTGAATCCCAAGAGCGAAAAGAGCGATATCGAGCTGTTCTCGACCCTTGCTCACGAGGGATATCCGGGACATCTGTATCAGGATGAATACTTCCGCCATTCCGAAAACTGGCATGAGATCAGCTCCGTGCTGAATTACACCGGTTACATGGAAGGCTGGGCGACGATGATGGGTAAGAACGCATACAATTGGGCGATGCCGGATGACCCGAACCTTGCCTTCTTCTTCGACCTTGATTACACCTACTCCAACAGCGTTGTCGCAATCTGCGACATCGGCGTGAACTACATGAACTGGGATAAGGCTCAGGTCAAGAAGTATCTCAGCACCACGCTCCTCGGAAGCGGCACCAGCCTTGTGGACCTTGTCTTCGACGCGGTCACATCGGATCCCGCAGTGTATCTGCCTTACACCTTTAGCCATTTCCAGAGTCTGGATATCATCGATTCGCTGATGAAGAAGGGCATGACGGAGAAGGAAGCGTATCAGGCGTTCCTTGAGATCGGTCCGGCCAGCTTTGACGTACTGTGCAAGCACCTCGGACTTGACGGAGAGCCCAAGTAAGATTTGATCGAAAACCCGTTTTGACGGTGGAAACCGCCGGCGGAAGTCGCATTTTTCGGATGCAGCTTCCCAACCGGCGGTTTTTTGTCGTCATTTTTCGGAAAATACAGACCACTTTTTGCGAAAAACGTACAAAAAAGAATTGATTATTCCTCGGAAAATTGGTAAAATCAGCATATGGTTCTCTCAATGGGAACATTACAAGTATTGGAGGATTACGATTATGCAGACTTACAAGTACGAGAAGATCCGCAATGTCGCCATTTTGGGTCACGGCGGGTGCGGAAAGACAACTCTCGTGGAAGCCATGGCATATACGACGGGCATCACCAAGCGTATGGGCCGTGTGGAGGAAGGCAACACGATCAGCGATTACGACAAGGAAGAGCAGAAGAGACTGTTCTCCATCAGCACAACGCTGGTGCCGATTCTTTGGGAAGATACGAAGATTAATTTCCTGGATACCCCGGGTTATTTCGATTTTGTCGGTGAGGTTGAGGAGGCGGTCAGCGCCGCTGACGCAGCTGTCATCGTTGTTTCCGGTAAGGCCGGCATTGAGGTCGGAACCAAGAAGGCGTGGGATATCTGCGAGCGCTACAAGCTGCCCCGCATGTTCTTCGTTACGGATATGGACGACGACAATGCGAGCTTCCGCAACGTTGTGGAGTCCCTGAAGGAAGATTACGGCAACCGCATTGCTCCGTTCCACACCCCGATCCGTGAGAACGAGAAGTTCGTCGGTTTCGTAAACGTTGTGAAGAAGGCAGGACGCCGTTTCTCCAACAATCTCGGCGAGTATGTCGACGGCGACATTCCCGAGTACTGCATGGAATACACCAACGCTTACCGCGACGCCCTGATGGAGTCCATCGCGGAGACCAGCGAGGATCTGATGAACAAGTTCTTCGAGGGCGAGGAGTTCACGATGGTCGAGATCGAGAACGCCATCCGCTCCGGTGTTGCTTCCTGCGACATGATCCCCGTTCTGTGCGGTTCCGGCGTTCAGGCGCGCGGTACCTTCGCACTTCTTCAGGCGATCGACAAGTATTTCCCGTCGCCCAACAAGAATGTCATCACCGGTATGAGCCAGAAGACCGAGACGACCTTCTTCGCGGACTACGATGCGAACAAGGATTTCTCCGCCCGCGTCTTCAAGACCATCGCGGATCCGTTCATCGGTAAGTTCTCGCTGATCAAGATCTGCTCCGGCGTTCTGAAGTCCGATTCCGTTATTTACAATGCAAACAAGGGCACTGAGGAGAAGCTCTCGAGATTGTATGTTTTGCGCGGCAAGGAGCAGATTGAAGTAAAAGAGCTCTACGCGGGCGATATCGGCGCGATCGGCAAGCTGTCCGACACGCAGACCGGAGATACGCTTTCCACGAAGGCGAATCCGATCATCTATGATCCGATCAAGATGTCCGTACCGTACACCTACGTGCGTTACGAGGCGAAGAATAAGGGCGATGACGACAAGATTTCGCAGGCTCTTGCGAAACTCATGGAAGAGGATAAGACCCTCAAGACCGTCAACGATAAGGAGAACCGTCAGTCGCTTCTCTACGGTATCGGCGAGCAGCAGATCGACGTGACCGTGAGCAAGCTCCTGTCCCGTTACAAGGTTGATGTGATCGTTTCCAAGCCGAAGGTGGCTTACCGCGAGACCATCCGCAAGAAAGTCCAGGTTCAGGGACGTCATAAGAAGCAGTCCGGCGGTGCCGGCCAGTTCGGTGATGTTATCATGACCTTCGAGCCTTCGGGCGATCTTGAGACCCCTTACATCTTCGAAGAGAAGATCTTCGGCGGTTCCGTTCCGAGAAACTTCTTCCCGGCGGTAGAGAAGGGTGTGCAGGAGAGCGTTCTGGCAGGACCTCTCGCAGGTTATCCGGTTGTTGGCATCAAGGCTACCCTGATCGACGGTTCCTACCATCCGGTAGACTCCAACGAAATGGCATTCAAGCTGGCTGCCCGCAAGGCGTTCAAGGCCGGTATCATGGATGCTACACCGATCATCCTCGAGCCCATCGCTTCCATGAAGGTTGTGGTTCCGGAGAAGTTCACCGGTGATATCATGGGCGATCTGAGCAAGCGCCGCGGCCGCGTTCTGGGTATGAACCCGATCGCCGGCGGCAAGCAGGAGATCATCGCGGACATTCCGATGTCCGAGCTCTACGGATATTCCACCGACCTTCGGTCCATGACCGGCGGTATCGGCGATTACTCCTACGAGTTTGCACGTTATGAGCCCGCTCCTTCGGATGTTCAGGCGAAGGTTATCGACGAGGCTGAGAAGGTCGAAGACGACGAGTAATCATTTCCCGGGGAACCGCAAGCGGTTCCCCGGTTTTTTGTGGGGCCGTTTCTGCGGAACTCACTTTGGTTTTCGTTGACAAGCGGGGGAAAGATTGTTACACTGTGTCCGTATATTACAGAAGGGGTTCGCGCGGCTTTTGGATCGCGCGGATGACTGGCTTTTATGTTTCGTAGGTTTTACCCGGCGGAGATGGCGGAGTCCTCGTACGATATCGATTATGAGGAGTTGTACCGGAAGGGATACCGCGGTCTGATTTATGACATTGATAACACGCTTGTGGAGCACGGCGCCGACGCCAACGCGGAGGTGGTCGAGCTGTTTCGGCGTCTCAATAAGATCGGGTTCCGCATCTGCCTTCTCTCGAACAACAAGGCGCCCCGCGTGCGCAGGTTTTACCGCGGCGCCCGCGTCAAGGGGGTAAAGCTTCACTACATCTTCAACGCGCACAAGCCTGCCAGAAGGAATTACTTAAAGGCGATGGTCCTAATGCGCACCACGAAGAAAAACACGCTCTTTATCGGAGACCAGCTGTTCACGGATGTGTACGGAGCGAACCGGTCCGGGATCCGCTCAATCCTCGTCAAGCCGATCAACAAGGCGGAGGAAATCCAGATCGTCGCAAAGCGGAAGCTGGAGCGTGTCATCATGCACTTCTACCGGCGTGACCGCTGGGAGAAGATGCATCAGCTCAATGTCGTTCTCGTGGGGTTCATGGGTTCCGGAAAGACCACTGTCGGCAAAACCCTCGCACGGGAGATGGGATTCGATTTTATCGATACCGACCGCTACATTGAGGAGAAGGTCGGCAAATCCATCGAGGAAATATACCGGACCAAGGGCGAGGAGTATTTCCGGGATCTGGAGTCAATGGCGCTGAAGGGACTTCTGAAGTCCTGCACCCATACGGTGGTGGCTACCGGTGACGGGATGCCGATCCGTCAGAAGAATCAGAAGATGCTCCGTAAACTCGGCACGGTGGTGTACCTCAACGGAAGCGAGGAGGAACTGCTGCAGCGCATCGCCGAGCTTGACCCGTCGGAGCGCCCGGTGCTCCAGTCGGAGAAGACGGAGGAGGAGCGGCGTCAGCTGTTCCTGCGGTGGCGCTTTGTGTACCCCATGGTGGCTCACCGCACAGTGGATATCAGCGACCGGACCGAGGAGCAGGTTGCGGACGCAGTGAGGGATTGCCTGTAGCCGACAGGACAGAAACGGCTTACATGCCGTGGAAGTGCGGCATAGGATAGTTACACGCAGATTTTGATACGCCCGCAGCTGAACCGGGCGAACCTGAAGGAGGAGAATTCATGGCAGTTACAACCGGTGCTAAGACCATTTTGATCGTGAACGGCCCGAATCTTGCAATGCTCGGCAAGCGGGAGCCGGAGATTTACGGGCATGAGACCTATGATGACCTGCAGACATTCTGCCGCGCGGAGGCGCAGAAGAGGGGATTCCTTGCAGAGATTTTCCAGAGCAATTCGGAGGGAGAGATCGTAACCCGTCTGAACAAGGCGATGCAGGGCAAGTACAGCGGCGTGATCATCAATCCGGCGGCGTACACGCACTACAGCTATGCCATCTACGATGCGCTTTTAATGCTTTCCTGCCCGAAGATCGAGGTACATTTGACGAACATTTACAAGCGGGAATCCTTCCGGAGCAACAGCGTGACAGCGCAGGCGTGCGACCGTCAGGTATACGGCCGCGGGCTGGAGGGTTACGCCGACGCCATGGATCTGATCCAGCATATTACGGCGGAGCGCGCCCGTGAGGAAGCTGCGTCCAAAAGACAGTAAGCGTTAGGAGGCACAGGCATGATTGCTTGGGATAGAGTGCTGCCGGTTCTTGCGGAACTCGGGGCGGATGCGATGATCGTGAGGGATATCGCCAATATCCGGTATCTGACGGGATACACCAACGACACCGGAGTGCTGGTGCTCACAAAGGACAGCTACGCAGGGCTGATCACGGATTTCCGGTTCCTTCTTCAGGCGAAGGAGGAGGCGAAGGGGTGCGACGTTTTGGATGTCGCGGGTTCGTCCTACTCGGAGCAGATCAACCGGATCCTCGCGGAACACGGTGCGGGGAAAGCGGCCTTTGAGCGCGATATCACCACCTATCATGAGTTTGAGGCGATGCGGGAGCGCTGCGGAGCGGAACTTCTTCCGGTCGACAACGTTCTTGTGGAGCTGCGGAAAATAAAAACCGCAGAGGAGGTTGCAAAACTTCGTCAGGCGGAACACATCGGCGACATCGCATTTTCCAAGATCATGAACGACCTCCGGCCGGGGGCCACCGAGCTGGAGATCGCCGCAAAGCTGACCTATTACATGTGCCTCGAAGGCGCATCGGGGAACTCGTTCCCGCCGATTGTGGCGTCGGGTGAGAATTCGGCGATGCCCCACGCCATGCCGAGCGCAAGAGCGCTTCGCGAGGGCGATTTCGTGACGTTGGACTTCGGGTGCGTCTATGAGGGCTACTGCTCGGATATGACCAGAACCGTCGTGATCGGGCAGGCGGACGCAGAGCAGCGCAAGGTCTATGAGACCGTGCTCCGCGCGCAGAAGGCGGTCCTTGAGCAGATCTGCGGCGGAATGAAGGGTAAGGAGATCGACGGAATTGCCAGAACCATCATCAACGAGGCCGGCTACGAAGGCAAATTCGGCCACGGCCTCGGCCACAGCGTGGGCCTCGAGATCCACGAGCCTCCGTACTCCAATGCGCGCAGCGAGGAGATCGTGCGGGCGGGCAGCATGATGACGGTGGAGCCGGGCATTTACATCGAGGGCTTCGGCGGCGTCCGCATCGAGGATCTGGTGCTTGTGACGGAGGACGGCTGCGAGAATCTTGCGGAGTCTCCTAAGGAACTGATCGAGATTCCGATCGGAAAATGAGACAGCTTCATTTTCCGCGTCGATAAAAAAATGTTGCAAATCTACGGCAAATGGGATAAACTTAATTGAGATGAAGTTTTTGTAAGGAGGACTATCCTATATGTTATCAGCAGGCGAATTCAGAAACGGTGTTACTCTTGAGATTGACAACGCCGTATATCAGGTTGTGGAGTTCCAGCATGTTAAGCCCGGCAAGGGTGCAGCTTTCGTGCGTACCAAGCTGAAGGACATCAAGAACGGCGGCGTGGTTGAGAGAACCTTCCGTCCTACCGAGAAGTTCCCGCAGGCGCACATCGAGCGTTTGGACATGCAGTATCTCTATGCAGACGGCGATATGTATAACTTTATGAACACGGAGACCTTTGACCAGATCGCTATGACCGCAGAGCAGGTCGGCGACGCTCTCAAGTTTGTCAAGGAGAACGAGATGGTCAAGATGCTTTCGCATCAGGGACAGGTGTTCGCAATCGAGCCTCCGATGTTCGTTGAGCTTGAGATCACTTCCACGGAGCCCGGCTTCAAGGGCGATACCGCAACGGGTGCTACCAAGCCCGCGATCGTAGAGACCGGCGCTACGGTTCTGGTTCCGCTCTTCGTTAACGAGGGCGAGGTTATCCAGATCGATACCCGTACCGGTGAGTACATGAAGCGCGTCTGACAACCAGACAGTCAACAGTATGACAAATATGGGCCGCTCCGGCAACACGGGGCGGCCTGTTGAGTTTATAAAAATATTAGAAATTGCCTTGTTGCAATCCTCGTATTAGGCTTTATAATGGTAGTGCGAGTACTGTATTTTCCGCTTTGTGCGGCAGTCCGGAGGAATCTATGGGAAAAGTTCGTATTGTAGCTGACAGCACCTGCGATCTGTCAAAAGAACAGATTGAAAAACACGGTATTACCATTTTGCCCCTCTGCATCGTGATGGACGGCAAGAGCTATTACGATTGGGAGGAGGTTACCCCGCAGGAGATCTACAAGTGGGCGGATGAGCATAAGACCACACCGAAGACGGCGGCGGTTACCTTCGAAATACTGGAGAACAGACTGTCTCCCATGATGGAAGCCGGGGACGACATCATCTTCATCGGCATTTCCGAGGACATGAGCACGACCTGCAACGTTGTGCGGATGTTCGCCGAGGAGAAGGAGTATGACCGGCTCTTCGTGATCAATTCCATGAATCTTTCCTCGGGGATCGGGCTTCAGGTTTTGAAGGCTGCGGAGCTTGCCGAGGACGGCGCGACTGCGGAGGAGATCGTCGAGGCCGTGGAGAGCGCAAGAGGACGCGTCCGGGCGAGCTTTATCGTGGACACGCTCACGTATCTGGCCCGCGGCGGACGGTGCAGCTCGGTTGCGGCTTTCGTCGGAAACGCGTTGAAGATCCATCCGATGATCGCCGTGAAGGACGGCAAGATGGGCGTTGCGCGCAAGTACCGCGGCAACATGTATTCCTCTTTGGAGCACTACATGAACGATCTTCGGGAGGAACTGGCAACCGCGGAGACGAAGAGAGTCTTCGTCACCTACTCCATCGGGGATCCGGAGCTTCCGGTCCGCGCAAAGAAGTTCCTGGAGGAGCTCGGCACCTTCGATGAAATCTGCGAGACCCATGCGGGAGGTGTGATCTCCAGCCATTGCGGACCCAGCACCATCGGAATTTTGTTCTACGTCAAATGACCCGGT
>JAGCVY010000090.1 GCA_017962105.1 Lachnospiraceae bacterium | reverse complement strand
GCAGATGCGTTCGGCGTTCTGCCTCCGGTTTCCATCCTGACTACTGAGCAGACCCAGTACTACTTCCTGTCCGGTTTCACCGCTAAGCTTGCAGGTACCGAGCGTGGCATTACCGAGCCTACTCCTACCTTCTCCGCTTGCTTCGGTCAGGCATTCCTTGAGCTTCATCCTACCAAGTACGGTGAGGAGCTTGTTAAGAAGATGCAGGCCAGCGGCGCTAAGGCTTACTTGGTAAATACCGGTTGGAACGGCACCGGCAAGAGAATCTCCATCAAGGATACCCGTGGTATCATCGATGCGATCCTCAGCGGCGCTATCAACACCGCTCCTACCAAGAAGATCCCGATCTTCGACTTCGAAGTTCCTACCGAGCTTCCGGGCGGTGATCCGGCAATCCTTGATCCTCGCGACACCTACGCTGATGTTTCCGTTTGGGAAGGCAAGGCACAGGATCTCGCAGGCCGCTTCATCAAGAACTTCGTGAAGTACGAAGGCAACGCTGCCGGCAAGGCATTGGTTGCTGCAGGCCCGAAGCTTGCGTAATTGATCGGCAATAAAGTGAATTCCTTCAAGGCCCGCCGTGGAACCACGGCGGGCCTTGTTTGCCGGGGGAGGGGTTTTGCTGTTTTCCTCATTATTTGCATACTTTTTTTGAATTCTGTCGTTTAGTAGGTATGGTGGGGTGGTCTCCGGCATTACAACTTGCCTATATTTCTTCCAAATACATACTTTTTACATCTTTTTGAAATTTAGTAGGTAAACTGTTGCATTGCCGTTGCCCAAAGTGTGGCTGCCGTACCTACTAAATGAAGCGAATGAGGTGTTTAGTATGCTTTTTCAACCAAATCTGGCTCGCGTGATCCCGGAGACCGGAAATGTATGGTGACGGGTGGCGTCCCTGCGCCAGGCACCCCGTAACGGATTTTGAACATAAGTTGTATATGACGGATAACACGTCAGCAAACCGAGAAAATAATCGCTGTTTTCGATAACACATTCTGTGATAGAGAGGCGTCTCGGCCACCGAATTTGTTTGTTTCTCGTGAGTATTCCGAAAACTAGCCTCAATTTGGGTGAAAAACATGCTTAAATCCATTAATTGTATAGACAATACAAACAATAAAGGACAAAAATCAAATTAAATCGCAAGAAAACACAATTTTGTGTTGACAATATGTTTGACGGATGGTATAGTTTAGTCAAACAAAAAAACAAACACAACCGGACAGAAACCGGATTGACCCCTATATCAATTCGGAACCGGTAAAGACGATCGGCGGTGAGAACGATCGCAATGAATTTTCCGAAAGCGAAGGTACAGTCCGATGGGAACTGCAAAGTAACACCGAACAAATCCTGAGAAATTTAAGGAAAGAGAAGGTACGGTCCGATGGACACTGCGAAGTAATACCGAACAGTAAGTCGAACAAATCTACCGAAAGAAGGTACGGTCCGATGGGAGCTGCAGAGTAACAACTGAAACAGTTTGATCGAACAAAATTACCGAAAGAAGGTACAGTCCGATGTACACTGCAAAGTAATAACCTAACAGATTTATCGAACGAAAGTACAGTATCTAGTATCAAAAGAAGGATGGTACAGTCCGATGGGAACGACAGAGTAACATAAAAGACAGTTGGCGCGAAGGCCGGTGCCCTCACGAAAACAATAAAGTGGCACAACGAGCAGGCAGTCAGCCGGTGACACACGGGTGTAAAAGAGAGAGGCCGCAGAATTTATTTGCCGGGAGAGAGCCGGGCGTCAGAATAGCCGAGAGGCTTTACATAGATGTTACCCTACCATAAAATATGACTGAAAGGCTGGTAAAGTCCGATGAAATAGTCAGATGACCGACGAAAAACTATACTGCAGAAAGGATGGTACGGTCCGATGAAATAGTCAATGGCCGACCTCAAAAACAGTAGCTGGTACTTAACAAACCAGAAGATTACAGTCGATCGCTCGACACATAGGATTATCACAGAAAGGAAGGTACGGTCCAAAGGAAGTATAAGTTGACCCACCTCAAAACGATATTGATGAAAGGAAGGTACGGTCCCAAGGAGACTTAAGTGATCTACCTCAAACGATATTAACGAAAGGAAGGTACGGTCCCAAGGACACATAAGAGATCTACCTCAAAACGATAATTACGAAAGGAAGGTACGGACCAACACAGACATAAGTGTTCTACCTTACGGCAGCAGCAGGAACTGCCGGAACCGAAAGCCTGCATGATACTGAAGATACCCGGCCGGAGTAAAGAAACACTCCGGCCGGTTCGTTTTGCGGATGCGGATATGAGTTGACCGGGCTTTGCACCATGCCTTGATTTTACGAGGGTTCTGGAGTAGAATAGGGAAAACATGCGAGGAGTAATGGCCATGACGACACATGAGAAAAAGGTATTGGTGATCGGTCACAAGAACCCGGACACGGATTCCATCTGTTCGGCGATTGCGTATGCGTACCTTCGGGAGAAGCAGACCGGCAAGAAGCATGTGCCGCGGTGCTGCGGAGAGATCAATGCGGAGACGGCGTATGTGCTGAAGCGGTTCGGCGTGGCTGCGCCGGACTACATCGAGTACGTCGGCACGCAGGTGAAAGATATCGATATCCGCGAGACGGCGGGCGTTGACTGCGATATGTCGCTGAAGCGCGCCTGGCTGATGATGCAGGACAGCCATGTGGTCACTCTTTGTATCACGGACGCGGAGGGACATCTCGACGGTCTCATCACCATCAGCGACATCGCGAAAGCGGCGATGGAGCTCTCGGATTCCGGAATCCTTTCGGCGGCGAAGACGCCGTATGATAATATATTGGACACCCTCGACGGCACGCTGGTTACCGGCGACATTGAGGGGCGGCGGTACGACGAGGGCAAGGTGCTGATCGCGGCGGCCAATCCGGATCTGATGGAGGATTACATCAAGCCCGGCGATCTGGTCATCCTCGGCAACCGCTACGAATCGCAGCTCTGCGCCATCGAGATGGGCGCTGCCTGCCTCGTGGTGTGCGAAGGCGCGAAGGTGTCCGTGACGATCCGCAGGCTTGCGGAGGAGCACGGGTGCACGATCATCAGCTCGCCGCACGACGCATTTACCGTGGCGAGACTCATCGACCTTTCGATGCCCATCGGGTATTTTATGACGACGGAAAATCTCATCACGTTCCGCACGGACGACTACATCGACAGCATTCGCGATGTCATGGCCAAGCGCCGGAACCGCGATTTTCCGATTTTGGATCACAAGGGAATATACCGCGGGACCATTTCCCGTCGAAACCTTATGGATATGAGCCGCAAGCAGGTCATCCTGGTGGACCACAACGAGCCGGCGCAGGCCGTGGACGGCGTGGAGGAGGCCGATATCCTCGAGATCATTGATCACCATCGGATCGGCGGCATGTACACGTTCCAACCGGTGTATTTCCGGAACGAACCGCTTGGATGTACGGCGACGATCGTGTATCTGATGTACACGGAGCAGGGCGCGGAGATCCCGAAGGACATGGCGGGCCTTCTGTGCTCGGCGATCCTGTCGGACACGCTGGCGTTCCATTCGCCGACCTGTACGGCGGTTGACCGCGATGCGGCGATGAAGCTGGCGGCGATCGCGGAGGTGGATATGAATGAGCTTGCGGGCAGCATGTTCGCGGCCGGAAGCCACCTTGCGGAGCGCTCACCGGAAGAGATTTTCTATCAGGATTACAAGAAGTTCAAGATCGGGGCCATCACCCTGGGCGTCGGGCAGATCAACTCCATGAGCGCGGACGAGCTCGCGGGGATTGAGACGCGCCTAAAGCCGTTTGTGCTCGGCATGGCCGGCAACGGCGGCATCAATATGCTTTTCTTCATGCTCACGAACATCACCACCGAGACCTCCCGCGTCATTTTCGCGGGCGAGGGTGCGAAGGATCTGCTGGAGGAGGCGTTCGGCGTCAGCGCGACGGAAAATGTCTGCGAAGTCCCGCGCCTGGTATCCCGCAAGAAGCAGCTGATCCCGGGACTCTCGGCGCTGCTGCAGAACTGACAAGGACTGAGACCTGACAACAATAAATAAAACCTGACGGAGGCACATCTGCACATCACACTGACGGGCAATTTGGGCAGCGGCAAATCCACTATTTGTCGTATTCTCACCGAAAAATACGGCTTTGAGCTGTATTCCACGGGGAAGGTGATCCGGGAAATCGCCGATGAGATGGGGATTTCCGTGCTGGAGATGAATGAGCTGATGAGCAAGGATCACAAGTACGATCACATGATCGACGACAAGACCGCGCAGATCAGCCGCGAGAATCCGGACAAAAACATTCTCTTCGATTCACGTCTGGCATGGAATTTCGTAGAGAAATCCTTCAAGGTGTTCCTCTCCGTCGACCTTGCGGAGGCGGCCCGCCGCGTGTATGCGGACGCAAGCCGCGGTGATGTGGAGTCGTACAAGAGCGAGGAGGATGCGGCGGAGCAGCTGGCGGCGCGTGCGGCCAACGAGGACGCCCGTTACGAGGAGCTCTACGGCATTCACTACTTTGATTTCAACAATTACAACCTGATCCTGGACTCGAGCTACGCGACGCCCGATGTGATCGCGGAGCTGCTGATGCAGGAGGCGGTTGCTCGGTGTGATGAGGAGCCGGAGAAGCGAGGGCAAATGCTGATCTCCCCGAAGCGTCTCGGGTTTGCGGCCTCTGCCGGAAAAGCATGCGGTTGTATTGCAGCTGTCCCGGGGGATCCTGCTGCGGGCGCTGTGGCCGGCGCAGAGGAAACAGGAAGTGCGGACGGTGCGGACAACAGCTGCGCGGCAAAAATTGCCCCCGGACTTGTCACTGTCGCGGTGGACGGAAACCGCATGACGGTGGTAGACGGAGCCGACATAGTGCAGCGTGCGGCGGATGAAGGCTGTGCGTATGTGGCTGCGAATTTGATAGAATAAGAAGGTGAACGACATGGCTTTGGAAAATGAAATGAACCGGGCGGACGCCCACGTACTTCACGAAAAACCGCTGGCGGACGAGAAGCGGGCGGAGCTCGACGCGCAGGCGCGGGCGGCGATGAAGGAACTGATCGAGAGATCCGGGGTGAAGGCAGGACAGATCGTGGTGATCGGCTGCTCCACCAGTGAGATCATCGGGGAGCGGATCGGAACCGACTCGCAGCCGGAGGTTGCCAAGACGGTGTTCGAGGCGATCTGGGAGACCGCGAAAGAAGCCGGATTGTACCTTGCTGCGCAGTGCTGCGAGCACTTAAACCGCGCGATCATCATTGAGCGTGATGCTGTACCGCATGCCGATATTGTCAATGTGGTTCCGCAGCCCAAGGCGGGCGGATCCTTTGCGACGCAGGCGTATCAGCATTTTACGGACCCTGTGGCGGTGGAGGAGATCCGTGCGGACGCCGGTCTGGACATCGGGTTTACGATGATCGGAATGCATCTTAAGAAGGTTGCGGTGCCGCTTCGTCTTACGAACAACCGCATCGGCGAGGCCACCGTTTTGGCGGCGCGCACCCGGCCGAAGTTCATCGGCGGCGCGAGAGCTGTGTACGACCAGGAGATGCTGTAAGGGCATTTTCCGAAGACGTAAGAATTGTTTTTTGGAGAAAGAAGCGCTTGATTTCGGGAAGTAACGCCCGATTTTTTGGGAAAGTAACAACGCATTTTGGGAAAGTAACAACACATTTGGGGGAATTCGTGATACTCTTGCCGAAAAAGAAGGAGTATCTGACGGTATATGAAAGAATTTAAAGATAAACTGAAAGAGCGCAGGTGCGCGGAGGGTCTTTCCCAACAGCAGCTGGCGGACAAGCTTTTCGTCAGCAGAAGCGCAGTCGCAAAATGGGAGAACGGTCTCGGCTATCCTTCCCCGGACTGCCGGGAGCAGATCCGGTCGCTGTTCGGCGTAGACGACAGCTTCTTCGCTGCGGATGCGCCGGAGGAAATCCTCTGCACAAAGAACCGTAAGCTTCGCAGATTGTCCGTGGTTCTTAGGGCGCTTGCGGGAACGTGTGCCGCCATCGTGATCGTGCTGATGATCCTTCTCTTCAGCGGTTACCGATTTTCCGCAGGAGATATTTTTTCTGAGCACTCAGCCGATGTTCCGGAGCTGCAGTTCACGGACGGCGAGTATGTGTTCGATTGCATCCTCTGGGATGTTACGGACGGCGAGGGGAATACCATAGGCTCCACGATGGATGCGATCCGGGCTGCCAGAAAGACCGGCCCGTTGTACCGCGAGGCGACGGGGAACAAGGAGTACTGCACCGAGTATTGGCTTGTGACAGAGGACAATCAGAGAGCTGCGTATCTTGAGGTGTATCACGGCCGGGACGCGGATTATTATTTTCTGAAGTGGGCCTCCCGCCTCGAGTCCTTTGACCCCGCGGATTCGGAAATGAATACGAAGTACACCATGCTCACAGACAGGATCACCGTCAACGGGCAGGAAAAACAGCTTTTGTACTACTCCTTCTTCAAGATGGAGGAAGAGATCATAACTCTGAAAGCGGATGGAAAACCGCTGCTGCTCCTGCCTTATGCGGATGCGGAAGAATAACGTTTTTCGAAACGAAATAACACGGAAAATGCAAAACGGCCGATGGGGTTTCCACCGGCCGTAACGTTTATGTGCTTGTGTGTCATTTCCGCTATAAAATAGTTGCAACCGAACCGGTTCATTTTACGACTGATAGGTTGAGAGCGGATGAAAGGAAGGCCTGAAGTACCGGCCGGAAGAAACAGTGAAGGGAAGATTCCATGACTGAAGCGGAAATAGTTGAACTGTACCGAAAACGCGACGAGGAAGCCCTCCGGGTGACGCAGGAGCAGTATGAACACTATCTGATGAAGATTGCCATGCAGATCCTGAATGACGAGGAGGACGCGAAGGAGTGCGTGAACGACACGTACCTTGCGGCGTGGAATTCCATCCCTGACAACAAGCCGGAGAGGTTGTCCCTATATCTTGGGAAGATCGTGCGCGCCAGAGCCGTGGACCGGGTCAGGTACAATACAAGTGAAAAGCGCAGGGCATCGGAGTATACGGTTTCCATGGAAGAACTCGAGGAAGTATTTTCCGATGACCGTTCTCCGGAGGACGAGCTGGATGCTGCCGCGTTGCGGGACGCGGTGAAGGGGTTTCTCCTGAAGCAGCCGGCGGAGGATCGGAAGCTGTTTCTTGAGCGGTACTTCTATTTTCGGCCGTTGAAGGAAGCGGCGGAGCAGTGCGGGATGAGCGAGCCGAAGGCTAAGTCGATCCTGTTCCGCATGAGGAAGAAGCTGAAGGCGCATCTGAAGAAGGAAGGTTTTACGCGATGAAAAAAAATCAACTGATAGACGCCATCGGGCTGCTGGATGACGCCGTGCTGGCTGAGACCGATGGCGGCGGGGCTGACGGTACGGAACTTGGGACGGCGGTGGTGACGGCGTCGGAAAATAAAGCGACAATCAAGCGAAGATTTCGGATCATCCTGGTAACGACGGTGATCCTGACTCTGATCGGAGGAACGGCAGCAGTGGCATCGGGAGGCATCGGCGGATTCCTGAATTTGGGAAACAGGATAAAGATTGAAAACGGCGGGGAACTGCTCCAGCACGAGTACGTTGCCTACGGGGATGCAAGGGTGAGAACATCAAGCATCCGAGGCGCCGTCAACAAGGATATGAAAACGATGCCGAAGACGATGAAAGACAGGCCTTTGTGGTCCAATACATCGCCAAATACTGTCGTTAAGAGGTACGAGGATATCGAGGACGCTATCGATTATATCGGGTACAGCAAACTGGTTTTTCCAAAGACGGATTACCCTTTCACACACATATATACGGAGGTAACGGGATTTCAGAAGGAAGATTCGTCCGAGTTTAAGCCCGGAGTGATCTGCTTTGGGGCGACACAGAGATATCACAGCAATCCGGAGTACTGGTTCTCGACATCGATATACATTTATACTGACAGCTGGCCGATGGGGAACGTCGGGATCCATACGGCTGTGACGGATCAGGCGACGTATACGTCGGAGGAGAGGAGGGTGAACGGAAGAACCTTCTGCATCGTACTGCAGGAGGATCCGTCATATTCCGAGGGACATCAGCTCTCGACGGGAATCTTCTGGCAGGAGAACGGCGTGTTCTACTATTTCCACATCGTATACCCGGAGGAGCTTCGGGAAGAGGCGGAGAAGGTTGCACAGGAGTGGATGGAGAGCTTTCCGTAATTGAACAGATGAAAAAAGAACGCGCAGGGATTTCCCCTGCGCGTTCCTATATACGGGAAAACAAATATTAATATGCCTTGCCCCAATACACGAGGGTCTTGGCGGGCTTGCCGCAGCAGACGCAGGTGTCGGAGAGGTGCTCCTGTGCAAAAGGCATGCAGCGGGAGGTCACGCCGGCCTGCTCCTTGATGGCGTCCTCGCAGGCGCGGTCGCCGCACCACATTGCCTTGATGAAGCCGGGCTTGTTGTCCGCGATGTCCTTCATCTCCTCCATCGTGGTTGCCGTGTAGGTGTGAGCGTCGCGGTGTGCGCGCGCACGCTCGAGCATGTCGTGCTGGATGGTCTTAAGAAGCTCTGCGAGCTTCTCCTCGATCTCGTCGAGGGAGACAACGAGCTTCTCGCGGGTGTCGCGGCGGACGAGGACCGCCTGGTTGTTGGCAAGGTCCTTCGGGCCGATCTCGATACGGACCGGAATACCGCGCATTTCCTGCTCGGCGAACTTGAAGCCGGGGGTCTTGTCGGAATCGTCCACCTTGACGCGGACATTTTTCGAAAGACGGTCGCGGAGTGCGTATGCAGCGTCGAGTACGCCTTCCTTCTTCTGCTGGATCGGGATGATCATCGCCTGCACCGGTGCTACCAAAGGAGGAAGCACGAGGCCGGAGTTGTCGCCGTGCACCATGATGATGGCGCCGATCATACGGGTGGTCATGCCCCAGCTGGTCTGGTGCGCGTAGACGAGTTTATTTTCCTTATCCGTGTACTGGATGCCGAAGGCGCGGGCAAATCCGTCGCCGAAGTTGTGGCTCGTACCGGACTGCAGGGCTTTGCCGTCGTGCATGAGAGCCTCGATCGTATAGGTCGCCTCGGCGCCGGCAAATTTCTCCTTGTCGGTCTTGCGTCCCTTCACCATGGGGATCGCCAGGAACTCCTCGCAGAAGTCCGCGTAGACGTTGAGCATCTGTTCGGTGCGGGCCTGCGCCTCCTCAGCGGTCGCAGGGATGGTGTGGCCTTCCTGCCACAGGAACTCCATGGAGCGGAGGAACGGACGGGTCGTCTTCTCCCAGCGAACTACCGAGCACCACTGGTTGTAAACCTTGGGAAGGTCGCGGTAGGAGTGCACGATGTGGGAGTAGAAGTCGCAGAAGAGCGTCTCGGACGTAGGACGCACGCACATTTTCTCCTGCAGGGTCTCACCGCCGCCCTGGGTTACCCAGGCAACCTCGGGGGCGAATCCTTCCACGTGATCTTTCTCTTTATTCAAAAGGCTCTCGGGGATGAACATCGGGAGATAGCAGTTCTCCACGCCGGTCTCCTTGAATCTGCGGTCCAGTTCCTTCTGGATGTTCTCCCAGATGGCGTAGCCCGCCGGACGGATGACCATACACCCCTTGATGCCGGTGTAATCCACAAGTTCAGCCTTCTTGACGATGTCCGTGTACCATTGCGCGAAATCGTCTTCCATGTTGGTGATGGATTCCACAAAGTTCTCTGCCATGTTTTTGTCCTCCTGTTTTTTAATTGGTTGAAAGCCGCGCGTCGCTGCAACGACTTCCAACAACAAGGTCCCCCGACGATTTCTCGCCGAGGGACCGAATTTACATGATCGGTGGTACCACCCTGATTAGCAGACTTCCGCCTGCTCACTTTGGTTCGTTAACGCCTGATACGCTGCGGTTCGCCGCAGAGCTCCGCACCGGGTTCGGCAGGTTCTCTCGTAAGCCGCTTGCAGCATTCGCGGCTCTCTCTGGGACGGTTTCCCTGCGTACTATTGTGCTTCATCGCCGATTCTTATGCACCCGATAATACTGCCTTCTTCGGAAAATGTCAAGCACGAAAATCCGCGAGTCCCCGAAATACGGGCGCAAGTGCAGGATTGATGATTGATGTAATTGCCGAGTCATGGTAAAATGTACTTTAATAATTCCGCAGGAAACTGTCGGGAAGAAGCTGCCGGACACGCAGGGGAAGGCGTGAATGAGGGGATACCATGAAGTCGGAAGAGGTTTTCAGGGAGAATTTTGCGGAGGCGTTAGCGGCCGGGGAGAGCCGTCCTGCGGACGGACTCGCGGGCAGGGTTGACGTCTTTCTCAGCTATTCCTCGAAAAATAAAAACATTGCGGATGCCGTGGTCGCGGAGTTCGAACAGCACGGGATCCGCTGTTGGTATGCCCCGCGGGATATCGTTCCCGGGCAGGAGTGGGTGTCGGCGATCCATGACGCCATCACTGCCTGCAGCCTGTTCGTGCTCATCTATACCGACAGCTCCAACGAATCGAGGCAGGTTGCCAACGAGGTGGCGCTGGCGTTTAACTCCGGGAAGACGCTGATCCCGTTCCGTCTCTCCGACGCAGAGATGAGCAGCGAGCTGGAGTATTATCTGACCCGCGTGCACTGGCTTGACGCCGTCAACCCGCCGCTTCGGCAGAGCATCCAAAACCTTCGGGAGTATTCGGAGCGGATTCTCAGAGGGGAGGTTCCGAAGGAGTCGAAGGAGAGAAACGCGAATACGGCCGTGAGCGGCAGGAAACAGGGATCCCGGTGGATATACGCCACAGGGGCCGTGCTGGCGGTCGCCGTTGTTGCGGCAGTGATCGTGCTTGTGACATCCCTGAACAAAGACAAGCCTTCCGGCGGGGGCGGGGACTCTGCAACGCCGACGGGGACAGCGGTTTCGGTCACCGAACCGGCGGAGCCGACACATTTTCCGAATGATCCGAAGGAACTCTACCGGAAGGCCTGCGGGCTTGCGTCGGCCGGGGACAAGTCAGCGTACAATGAGGCCTATGAGTTTTTCATGGCGACGGGCAGCGCGCTGACCGACGATGAGGAGATCATCACCGCCATGGTGACGCTGGCGTCGTACTATTACGAGGACGTTACTCCGGAAAATGAGGCGAAGGCGCTTGCGCTCTACAAAAAGGCCGCAGCCTGCGGGAGCGTCAAGGCGGACAATTTTCTGGGAAACTATTATCTGGAAGCGGACAGGGAATTAAAGAGCGAGGGCAGCAGCCGGGCGGACACGAAACTTGGCGAAACCATGGTCTCATCGGACCTTTTCGCGGCGGTCTCGTATTACGGCCGGTCGGCGGAGCGGGGCGACGCCATTGCGCTATACAGCCTCGGGATCATCTATGAGAATGAGAACGATATGTACACCATAACGCCGGATCTTGCTCAGGCTCTTAGGTATTACGAGAAGGCGGAGCAGGCGGGGCATCCGAACGCCGCGAAGGCGCGGGAGCGGGTGCAGGGGAAACTGCAGTAGATACAAATGAAGACTGCAGTAAACATAGAAGGACAGACAGAAAAGTGCAGCGGAGGGAGAAACCATGATTGATTATGATGACATGAATGAGGTGCTCGGAAAGGAAGAGAAGGAGCTTGCCGAGGAGGAAGCCCGCAGGCAGCAGAAGATCGCCGACGCGTTGTCGCGGGACCGGCCAACGGATTCCGGCCGCCCGGGGGTTTACTCCCCCGTTTTCGGCGACACCTCGGAGAAACCCGCTGAGAATTCCGACAGCACGGAAGACGAGACGTGGGACGAGAGCAAATACGATATTTATATGACGATCTATGAGAGCGCCAAGAACAAGCTGGATCTCAAACTGGAGTCTGCCCGCAAGGATTATGACGGCGTGGACCGGAGAAAGCAGAACGAGTGGACCGATCTTCTCGGCGTGATCATCGGTTTTCTGATCCACACCGGCGGATATCCTGTCGTCTATACCCTCTTTGCAACCAAAAATGTGATAACCCTTGTTTCCTTCACCTTTCTCGGTTTATTCTGGGTTTTTTACACGGCGAAGTTTTTCCTGAAACTACTCACCGAGTTCGCCAACTATCGCATCCGCTGCAGCGCCAGACGCTTCTCCCCGGTGATCGAGGAGAATAAAATACTGACTTACCAGAAGGAGCGCGATATCGCGCTTGAAAAAATCCGGGCGCTGAAGACGAATCTTGATAAGCTTGAGAACTTCCGCTCCAGGATCGAGAAGAAGAGCTTCCTGAGCGAAAGCCAGTGTCAGGCGATGCGCGAGCTCGGGCTTTTGTCCTTCCCGGAGAGCCGCTATAAAGAAGTGCGGATCACCGCCGGAGACTATTTCCGGTATCTCCTGCATAGGAATTAACATTTTCCGAATCTGTGCCATGGCGAACTTCCTGTTGGGAAGACCATGGCACTTTTTTATCCCGATCCCGATATTTTCCCATAAATCCCGGGAAGACCTCCGTATCTTCTGCAGAACGGCAATTCCGGACAGGCTGTAAAGCCGGTGCTCCCGGGATTGCATACGCGGGAAAATGAGATACGGAGGCTTGTGTATGAGGGGAAAAGACAAATGTAAGCTTTTGAAGCAGATCCGCAAGCAGATCGCGGATGAGAACGACATTCCCTACGTGGTTGAAGAGTGCAAGCACAAAGGGGAGTGCAAGGGTACCTGCCCGAAGTGCGAGGCGGATCTTAGGATGTTGGAGAGGGAACTGTCCCTTCGGTATCGCCTCGGAAAGACTGTGGCGATCGCCGGCATCGCGGCGGGAATGCTGACCATGACGACGGGATGTAACATAGACGATGCGGAGCACCTCTTAAGGCAGGCATTCGGCATTGAGTCGCGCAATCCGGCGCCTCCGCTGGAGGGTGAAGCGCTGCCGTTGGAGGGAGGAGCGCCGGCTCCCGAGGATAAAGGCTTTACTTATTTTCCGATAGGAGAGTTGGGTGACGAGATCGATCTGGATGATACTGTTTGGGCAGGGAAAGTAAAACAAACCGATGTCGGGGATTGGTTTGATAACCACAGCAACGTGATAATCTTTGATGAAGATGGGCACGAGGATTGAAACACCTTACAGGGGAAACTGAGAAACGGAGGCTTGTATGAGGGGGAAAGACAAGTGTAAGATTTTGAAGCAGATCCGCAGGCAGATTGCGGAGGAGAACGACATTCCCTATGTCGTTGAGGAGTGCAAACACAAGGGCGAGTGCAAGGGTACCTGCCCGAAGTGCGAGGCGGATCTTAAGATGCTGGAACGGGAACTGTCGCTTCGGCACCGCCTCGGAAAGACCGTGGCGATCGCCGGCATCGCAGCGGGAATGCTGACCATGACAACGGGATGCAACATCGACGATGCGGAGCAATTGCTGAAGAAGACCTTCGGCATTGAGTCCCACGAGCAGTTGTCAGGGGATGTCATCTGTGTTCCGGAAGAGGACCATCAGGAGGGAACTGTGGGGGAAAATGAGATTTCCGATGATTTTCCGTGGGGAGACTGGGAACTGTCGGGGGCTGTTGTGATTGAGCCCTGGTATGAGACCGGTTTTCTGGATGACTGACCATCCCGCATGGGTGATGGATAAGGAGGAGTGAATGATGGGTGAGCCTTCGAAAAATCAAGAACAACCCGGTGCGGCTTCAGCCAACATCACTTTCCCGTTCATCACGATCGACCGCCTCCGGATGGAGACGGACGGCGATGGCGTGACGACGCTTGTGGCGTCGAAAGGGTGCCCGCTCTCGTGCAAATACTGCCTGAACAAGCAGATCCTGAACGATGAGGTTCCCTGCCGGCAGATCACGCCGAAACAGTTGTTTTCCATGGTGGCAATCGACGACCTCTACTTCCGGGCGACCAACGGGGGAGTGGTGTTCGGGGGCGGAGAGTCATTGCTGCATGCCCGGTTCATCCGGGAATTTGCCGGATTGGTTCCCAAGGATTGGCGAATCCTTGCGGAGACTTGCCTGAATGTACCGTCGGAGCTTCTCGAAACGGCGCTTCCTGTGGTAGACAACTGGATCGTGGACATCAAGGACATGAATCCGGAGATTTACCGAAGCTATACCGGACAAGACAACGCGCGTGTCACCGAAAACCTTCGCATCCTTGCGGAGGCCGGCCGCTGCGACGACGTCGTGATCCGGCTGCCGCTGATCCCCTCCTTCAACACGGATGAGGACCGGCAGCGCAGCGAGGAAGCCGTGAAGGCCATCGGGCCTTTTACAAAGTTCGACCGCTTCAACTACGTCATTCGATAGAGGAAAGAGAGACGGAAAATGCCGGCTTAGGCCGGTATTTTTCGTGTTTCGGTCGGAAAGTGTCTTGACAACGCGCGGGGAGTGGTCTATATTGTGCTACATACAGCGAAAGACGTTGACGGAGACAGTAGTCTGCATGGGAAGGCCCAAGCGAGCCGGGGGCGGTGCGAGCCCGGTGCTGTGAAGTGCAGAGGAAGATCCCTCCGGAGTCGTGTCGGTGAACGGATCCCATCCAAGTAACAGGCACCGGCAGCCTGCCGTTACCGGGCACCGTATAGACTGCGCAGCAGTGTACGCAAAATAGGTGGTTAACAATGAGAATCCGGGTCCTCATCCTGTTTTGGATGGGGACTTTTTGCGCGCTAAGCGAGAGCACTTCCGCCGACTGTGGTCGGCGGGATTGGCCTGCCGAGCTCGCGGAAACGATGTTTCCGACGAGTCGGAAGGACAAGACCGGGAGCGGACGAAGTCCGCGGCGGAAGTGCCGAGCGCACGTACATGAGCAAACCGAGCAGCGCGAGGGTTGCGAATGTGCATGTAACATTTTTTGAATATTTAGTCAAGGGAGGATAAAAACATGTACGAAAAAGTTGATGCCGGTATGAATTTTGTCGACCGCGAGAAGCAGGTCCTGCAGTTCTGGAAGGAGAACGACATTTTCCGAAAGAGCATGGACTCCCGCAAGAAGGGACCGACCTACACATTTTACGACGGACCGCCGACCGCTAACGGCAAGCCGCACATCGGCCATGTGCTGACGCGTGTCATCAAGGACATGATCCCGCGCTACCGCACCATGAAGGGCTACATGGTACCCCGCAAGGCCGGTTGGGATACCCACGGCCTGCCCGTTGAGATTGAGGTGGAGAAGCTTCTCGGCATCAACGGCAAGGACCAGATCGAGGCGTACGGTCTCGAGCCGTTCATCGACAAATGCAAGGAATCCGTTTGGAAATACAAGGGCATGTGGGAGGATTTCTCCGGCACGGTCGGTTTCTGGGCCGATATGGACAACCCCTATGTGACCTATCATGACGATTACATCGAGTCCGAGTGGTGGGCTCTTCGGCAAATCTGGGACAAGGGCCTGCTCTACAAGGGCTTCAAGATCGTTCCTTACTGTCCGCGCTGCGGCACGCCGCTCTCCTCGGCTGAGGTTTCTCAGGGCTACAAGACCGTGAAGGAGCGCTCGGCTGTTGTGCGTTTCAAGGCAGTGGGCGAGGATGCTTACTTCCTTGCATGGACCACCACGCCGTGGACCCTTCCCTCGAACGTGGCTCTCTGCGTGAACCCTTCCGATACGTATGTGAAGGTGAAGGCCGCCGACGGCTACACCTACTATCTTGCGGAAGCTCTGGCAGACACCGTTCTGGCACCTCTTGCCAAGGACGGCGCTCCGGCTTACGAAGTTCTCGAGACCTTCAAGGGTACCGACCTCGAGCGCCGCGAGTACGAGCCGCTGTACGCATGCGCCGCGGATGAGGCGAAGAAGCAGGGTAAGAAGGCATTTTACGTGACCTGTGACGACTATGTAACCATGTCCGACGGTACCGGTATCGTTCATATCGCTCCGGCTTTCGGTGAGGATGACGCCAACGTCGGCCGCAACTACGACCTTCCTCTCGTGCAGATGGTTGACGAGAAGGGCGTGATGCTCGACGTGACGCCGTTTGCCGGCATGCGCTGCAAGCCGACGGCTGCGGAGATGGAGAAGGGCGCCATCAGCGCTGACCCTGAGGTGATCAAGGATCTCTCCTCCCGCAAGCTTCTCTTCGACGCTCCGAAGTTTGAGCATGAGTATCCGCACTGCTGGCGCTGCGACACTCCTTTGATCTACTATGCGCGCGAGTCGTGGTACATCCGCGAGACCGCGGTGCGCGACGACCTGATCCGCAACAACAATACGGTCAACTGGATCCCTGAGTCCATCGGCAAAGGCCGTTTCGGCAACTGGCTTGAGAATATCCAGGACTGGGCGATCAGCCGTAACCGTTACTGGGGCACGCCTCTCAACATCTGGGAGTGCGAGTGCGGCAACCGCGAGTGCGTCGGCAGCCGCGCAGACCTCGCTAAGCTCTCGGGCAACCCGGATGACGCCAAGGTTGAGCTGCACCGCCCGTACATCGACGCGGTAACGTTCCCCTGCCCGAAGTGCGGCAAGACGATGCACCGTGTTCCCGAGGTTATCGACTGCTGGTTCGACTCCGGCGCGATGCCTTTTGCACAGCACCATTATCCTTTTGAAAACAAAGACCTCTTCGAGCAACAGTTCCCGGCTCAGTTCATCTCCGAGGCTGTTGACCAGACCCGTGGCTGGTTCCATTCGTTGATGGCGGAATCGACTTTGCTGTTCAACAAGGCACCCTACGAGAACGTCATCGTGCTCGGCCACGTTCAGGACGAGAACGGTCAGAAAATGAGCAAGTCCAAGGGCAACGCGGTTGACCCGTTCGAGGCTCTGGCTTCCCTCGGCGCTGACGCGATCCGCTGGTATTTCTACATCAACAGCGCACCGTGGCTGCCGAACCGCTTCCATGACAAGGCTGTCATCGAAGGCCAGCGCAAGTTCATGGGCACCCTTTGGAACACCTACGCGTTTTTCGTTCTGTATGCAAACATCGACAACTTCGACGCTACGAAGTACTCTTTGGAATACGACAAGCTTCCGGTCATGGACCGCTGGCTTCTGTCCCGCCTCATGACCACAGTCAAGAGCGTGGATGACAACCTTTGGAGTTATCGCATCCCGGAGGCTGCCCGTGCCCTCGATTCCTTCGTCGACGAGATGAGCAACTGGTATGTCCGCCGCGGCCGTGAGCGCTTCTGGGCCAAGGGCATGGAGCAGGATAAGATCAACGCCTACATGACGCTTTACACGGCTTTGGTCACCATCGCAAAGACCGCAGCTCCGATGATCCCGTTCATGAGCGAGGCAATCTACCGCAATTTGGTCTGCAGCATCGACGCTTCGGCACCTGAGAGCGTGCACCTGTGTGATTTCCCGACGGTTGAGGAGTCCTGGATCGACACCGCTCTTGAGGCTGATATGGATGAGGTTCTCAAGGTCGTTGTGCTCGGCCGTGCCTGCCGTAACGCTTCCAATATCAAGCAGCGCCAGCCGATCGCGAACATGTTTGTCTGCAGCGAGCGCGGTGCCCTGAACGAGTTCTACTGCGAGATCATCGAGGACGAGCTCAATGTCAAGGCTCTCGCCTTCAAGGACGATGTCAGCGACCTGACCTCATACTCCTTCAAGCCGCAGCTCAAGACTCTGGGCAAGCGCTTCGGCAAGCAGATCAACACCGTCCGCGAACTTCTCTCTAACATCGACGGCCGTGCCGCCATGAAGGAACTGGACGAGACCGGCTCCCTGACTCTGGTTGTCGACGGCGTCTCCGAAAGCATCGCGAAGGAAGACCTGCTGATCGAGTCGCAGCAGACCGAAGGCTATGTTTCCGACAGCGACGGCGGTATCACGGTTGTCCTTGACACCCGCCTGACCCCCGAGCTCATCGAGGAAGGCTATGTCCGCGAAGTCATCAGCAAGGTCCAGACCATGCGCAAGGAAGCCGGCTTCGAAGTCATGGACCACATCACGGTTGCTCTTACCGGCAACGACAAGCTTGCCGAAGTCTGCAACAAAAACTCCGAGTTCCTGTGCCGTGTCGTTCTGGCCGACGAGCTCTGCTTCGACGCAGTCGAGGGCTACACCAAAGACTGGAACATCAACGGTGAGGAAGTAACGATCACTGTGGTGAGGAAGTAAGGGACATCAATTGTTATAAGAGACTGCAGTAATTACAATCTTGTGTTTCCAACAGCACAAATCTGAGTTGTATCTACGATTCAAGGGTATAGCGGGCGTTCGCCCGCTATACCGTCTGTTTTTCTATTCCCCTATTCTATGTATTGCAAATTCAATAATCCGCCGAGAATTATCCGGACCGAGAATCCTGAAGTCGGTTTGTGAGTAATTGCGGTGGAAACATCACTTATGGCAAGCACCACCGTACGAGATGAGCAGGGAAAACTTCCGAAATCACCTGCTTCTGAGAAATTACGGTGGAAATTCAGCCATTTCTTTCATTCCACCGCACGAAGATAGGCAAGGAAATCTCCCGAATCCACTTGATTCCGACAGATTACGGTGGGAATCCAACTTTTTCACTGAAACCACCGCACAAATCAAGATGGGAATGGTTCCTTTAATGACTTGTTTTAGAGATAGTGCGGTGGACAATTGAAGATTTCTTGATACAACCGCACAAATCCAGCAAAAGAGTTTTTTTGTACGGCCTTTTCTGTACAGTTGTACGGTGGGAAACACAAAAACAACAATAAACACTGCACTAGTTACGAAAAGGTTGATTCTGGGATGGTTCTGCTTACAGGAATGTGCGGTGGAAATCCATCAGAATCCACAAACAACCGCAAAAAGAAGAACTATGAGAAAATGGAAAGGGGTAAATAGAATGAAAAAAGAACTGTTAATTGAATTGGAGAAGGAAATAGCCGCAACGAAAAGAATAATACAAAGGGTAGCCAAAGAGATAAAAAGATTTCCTAAGGGACGCCTAGAAGTGGGAGTCGTTCGGAAGAAATATGTACAGTTTCATATGGTGGAGAATGTAAATGGAAAACCTGTGAGGTCATATATTCCTAAGGAAAACATGAAACTGGTGATAAGCCTTGCACAGAAGTCCTATGAGAAGAAACTTGAAAAGGCAGCTAAACGAAGCTGTAAAGCATTGCAACGGGCGTTGAGGACTTTGGAGGAGGATAATCTTCAGGCGGTTTATGAACACGAATCAAAGGAACGCAAACAATTGATCACCCCTCTCATTCCCACGGATGAGCAGTACATTGAACAGTGGTACCAAGAGCACCCGGGGGACCGGAATTCCTATGTGAAAACAACAGCATATACGACGATCAGGGGTGAGACCGTGCGCTCCAAGTCGGAGAAAATGATTGCGGATGCATATTACATGGCCGGTGTGCCGTATGTATATGAACCAACGGTAATCCTTCCGAACGGGCGAACCCGATATCCTGACTTTGCGGTGTTGAACGTACGGTTGAGGAGGACATATTACCACGAGCATTTCGGAATGATGGATGATGAGGAATACCGGCAGAACGCAATCCTGAGAATGCGTGAATACAATAAGAACGGATTTCCGGTGGGAGAGCAGATTATAGTCACTTTTGAAGGGGAAAACATACCCTTCGATCAGGAGGAGCTCGCAGAAATCATTCAGGCATATTTGCAGTAATACGGTCACATTATACTTTAACTTTCCGGTCCTTTTTGGTATAATGACAAACACGCTTTGCTGCAGAAGACCGCAGAAAGCGGAATGCTTGTAATGTGTGAGGGATAAGAATTGGAAAAGTCGGTTTTTGCACGAAAGGCGGCGAACAAAGCCGGGATCATTTCTTTGTGCTTTTTTCTTGCGATTGCTTTCCTGACAGGCTGTGGAGACAAAACAGGAGTAGACGAAAAATGGCTCCTGCAGGGCGAGCACAAGGTGCCTGACATCTCGTCGGAAAATGTTGTGAGTCCGACCGGGTCAGCGCTGACACCCTCTGTGAGCCCGACGTCCACGGCAGCTCCTGCGACGACACCGTCACCAAAAGCAACCGCCACGCCGACTCCTGCAGAATCAAAGCCAACAACGACCATAACGCCGACGCCCACGACAGCGCCGACGCCCACAACAACACCGACCGCAGCACCGACGCCTACAATCGGACCAAAGGCAACAGATACCCCGTCGCCCACAGCTGAGCCCAAAGCAACCGCGACCCCGACCCCGACCGGAGCGTTGGGAAAGACAGGCGGTAAGCTGGTTGTCATCGACGCAGGGCATCAGCGCAAGGGAAACAACGATCCGGAGCCGGACGGGCCGGGTTCGTCGACGACAAAGGCGAAGGTAAGCGCAGGCACGACGGGGCATTATACCGGAATCCCCGAGTACGAGTTGAACCTTGCTGTGGCGAAGAAGGTTGAGGCCATTCTTAAGGCCCGAGGGTACCGGGTGATCATGGTGCGCGACACCCACGATGTCGATATCAGCAACAGCGAGCGGGCGGAGGTTGCCAACAAGGCGGGCGCGGACGTTTTTGTCCGGATCCATGCCAACGCCAACGATAACAGTGAGGTGAACGGGGCGGAAACGCTCTGCCAGACCAAGGATAATCCGTACAACAGCAAACTGTACCCGCAGAGCCGAAAACTTTCCCAAAGCATCCTGGATGCGATCTGTGCGGAATGCGGCTGCAAGAAGCGGCATGTGGTCGAGACGGATACCATGAGCGGGATCAACTGGTGTCAGGTTCCCGTGACCATCGTGGAAATGGGCTTCATGACCAACGAGAAGGAAGACAGACTGATGGCGACCGAGGAGTACCGCGACAAGCTTGCAAAGGGTATCGCCGACGGGATCGACGCGTATTTCGCAGGGGAATAACCACGGCAGTGATTCACAAGCCAATACAAGGGGGAGACCATGGCAGACTACATTAAGGACTTACGGAAAATAATCGGCCACCGTCCGATCATTCACGGCGCCGGCAGTATCATCATCGAGAACGAGCGGGGCGAAGTGCTTCTGGGAAAGCGGACCGACAACCATTTGTGGGGATACTCCGGCGGAGGGATGGAGATGGGCGAGACCGTCGAGGAGTGCGCACGGCGCGAGCTTCGAGAGGAGATGGGAATCGAGGCGGACGAGCTGGAACTCTTTATGATCAACTCCGGGCCGGAGTCGCACATCGTGTATCCGAACGGAGATGAAATCTACTATTTGGAAGTTGTTTTCCGAGGCCGCAAATACCACGGCGAACTGCGCATGCAGTCGGAGGAACTGGAGGAAGTGCGGTTCTTCCCGCCGGAGGAGATTGCCCTGGAAATGATCTCGCCGCCGATCCGCCCGGTGTTCCGGAAGCTTCTGGCGGAGTACGCAGGCGAAAACTGATGTGTCGGACACTGCACGGAATGACTCGGCACGCCGGCAAGAAATGGCGAACACGGAACGCTCAAAACGTTTGCCGGCCGATGGGAGGAGAAACCATGAGGGAATTGTTCCGAATGGATCGAAAAAACTACAACCCGGACGGGAAAGTATATACGAGACCCTCGTCGAGGGGAATCGTTGTGAAAGACGGAAAGGTGCTTTTGAACCGCGTTGCGAAGTTTGACACCTACGAGTTCCCCGGGGGCGGGATCGAAGCGGGAGAGACGCCGGAGCAGGCGATGATCCGCGAGGTTGCGGAGGAAACCGGGCGGGTGGTCATTCCCGAGTCCGTCAGGGAGTTCGGGATCGTCATACGGCGGCAGCGGGACAGCAAGGATCCGGACGGGATCTTTGAACAGAGAAACTACTATTATCTGTGCGATGTCACGGATGAGGTCCGGCCGAGGAAACCCGACGAGCACGAGATCCGGGAGGGCGCCGAGCCGGTTTGGCTGGAATCCCTTACGGGCCCCATTGGGTGCAACAAGGAAGCGTTCGAACGAGTCGGCGAAGCGTTTATGGAGCGGGAAATGCGGGTCATGTCCATAGTGAAGGAACGGTTTTTCAACGACGAAAGCAGCGGGAGATAATGAACTGAACCGCAGCGGAACTGATTCGTATGACTTGAAAAAATACGTAAAATGTGCGATGATGAGAGAAGTCCCGATGAGGCGGGAAACGCCTGTCGGAAAATGACAAATGCATCCGCGGAGACAGGCTTCCGACGGGGCACGGACAGGATACGGACAATGCCCGGCGCCCGGACGGATCAGAAGTATTGAGCCGGAGCACGGAACTGAAATACACAGCTGAAATAAAGGGAAAAGGAAGGTATACGGGATGGACAGCAAGACGATCTTAACGGAAGGCAAGGCGGTATTGGGAATCGAGTTCGGTTCGACAAGGATCAAGGCGGTGGTGAGCGACGCGAAGGGCAACGTGCTCGCGCAGGGCGGCCACGGCTGGGAGAACCGCTATGAGAACGGCGTATGGACCTACACCGAGGAGGACATCCGCGGCGGGCTCCAGGCGTGCTATGCCGATCTGCGGGCCAACGTGAAGGCCGAGTACGGGATTGAACTAACGAAATTTGCCGCCATCGGTATCTCTGCGATGATGCACGGATACCTGGCGTTTAACAGATCGGGACGGCTTCTCGTGCCGTTCCGCACCTGGCGCAACACCATAACCGGTGAGGCAGCCGAGGAATTGACGAAGGTGTTCAATTATAACATTCCCCAGAGATGGAGCATCGCGCACCTGTATCAGGCGATGCTGAACGGGGAGGACCATGTTGGGGACATCGTGTTCTTCACGACGCTTGCAGGCTGGGTACACCGCTGGTTGACCGGAGAGAAGGTGCTGGGCGTCGGCGACGCGTCGGGCATGTTCCCCATCGATCCGAAGACGGGCGACTATGACGAGGCGATGCTTGCGAAGTTCGACGAGCTGCCGCTTGCAAAGAAGATGCCGTGGAAACTTTCCGACATTCTTCCGAAGGTACTCACGGCCGGTGAGTGCGCGGGCACATTGACGGCGTGCGGCGCCAAATTCCTGGATCCGAGCGGCAACCTTCAGCCGGGAATCCCGTTCTGCCCGCCGGAGGGCGATGCGGGCACCGGTATGGTTGCAACCAACAGCGTCGGCAAGAGAACCGGCAACATCTCGGCGGGTACGAGCGTATTTGCCATGGTCGTGCTTGAGAAGGAACTTTCCAAGGTATATCCGGAGATCGACCTTGTGACGACGCCGGACGGCGCTTTGGTCGGTATGGTGCACTGCAACAACTGCACCTCCGATATCAATGCGTGGGTGAAGCTGTTCGCGGAAGTCGGCGAGAAGATGGGGGTTTCCTTTGATATGGGAGAGCTGTTCACCAAGATGTACGGCATCGCCCTTGAGGGTGAGCCGGACTGCGGCGGACTTCTCTCGTACAATTTCCTCTCCGGAGAGCCGGTGGTCGGCGCTGCCGACAGCAGGCTGGAGGTGAAGCGGACGGCGGAGAGTCATTTTACGCTTGCGAACTTTATGCGCATGCACCTTTGCTCCGCACTGGGAGCGCTGAAGGTCGGCCTTGACCTGATGCTCAAGGAAGAGGGCGTGAAGGTTGACCGGATGCTCGGTCACGGCGGATACTTCAAGACTCCGCTGGCGGGTCAGAAGATCGCGGCGGCCATGGTCGGCGCCCCGGTATCCGTGATGGAGACGGCCGGCGAGGGCGGCGCCTGGGGCATTGCCGTATTGGCGCAGTACACGGCTGCGAAGCTTGCGGGATCCGCGCAGACGCTGCAGGAGTTCCTCGACAGCGAGATCTTCGCCTCGATGAAGGCGACGACGATCGCGCCGGATGCGGCGGACGTCGCGGGCTGCGAGGAGTTCATGAAGAGTTTCCGCGCCGGGCTGTAGGATCCGCGCAGGGAAGCGGCACCAGACGGCAGGACCGGACAGAAGGTCCGCATCGGAGCGGCAGGGCACAAGCAATGGGCCTTTTACAGGGGGTCTGCGGCATATGTTGCGGTTCCCGTGAGAGGGCGGGAGACGGCTTTCCAAAAAGGAACCGCCGAAAACGGCGCCGTATTGTCACTGTTGTCGAAAATCCTTGCGGAAAATGCGGTTCCCGATGACGGGCTTTTGTGCAAAATATCAAAAAGATGCTTGAAAAAGTAAAAAAAGTTACTTGACTTGACGAAAAAAGATGGCTATAATCATCTTGTAATTTGGGGTATTCGCGAAGGGCTTAATGCGCCTCCGAAAACAGCGGACGGCAAGCGCAATGTGGGTGTGGAAGAAGGAAGAAAGGTAATCGTTGATCATGAGTTGTAAAAAGATGCTTTTTCTCCTCTGCGCATTGACTTTAGTGCTTATGCTTGCGGCATGCACCACCGATGATCCAGAGGAGGAGCGCGGATCGGTAACTGAACAGTGGGCCTACATGGAAGACGACAAAACGCCCTGCCTGAAACTTTACGAGGACGGCACGGCAGCATTCCGCGAGGCACGGTTCACAGCCGGCACCAAGCTTACGAAATACAAGAGTTACGAGTGGACCGACACCACGCTGAAGCTGACGGCGGAGGACGGAACGGTCACGGAGATGAGATACTACGACACCGAGACCAAGCGCTATCTGTATCAGAAACTCACCTATGATTTCTACAAGGGTGACGACAAGGATACGCTGATCGGAGCCTGGATCCGGGACAACGAGTGGAGCTTCCAATTTTCCGACAAGGGAACGTTCCTGGAGGACGGACTTTGGGCGGGCTACTACACGGTAGGCGAGGATCACTCCATCAAACTCGTGTATGACACTCAGGGAGCATTTCCCGACACAACCCTTTACTATTCGCTGGAGAATGGAAAGCTAATCCTCGACTATCCGTTCGGAATGGTGAAGATGACAAACTAGTTCGTAAAGCGGTAACGCTTTCGATATATCAGCGTAAGCTGAAAAATTTATCTTTTTATCTAAGGAGGACGTCATGAAAAAATTTCTTGCAATGTTGCTGGCGATCGTGGCTGTACTTGGCCTCAGCGCTTGTACGAAGGACGATGGCCTGACGATGTGGTGTATCGCTACGAAGAGCGACTCCAACCGTCATTCCTATGAGGAAGCTATCAAGGAGATGGAGAAGAAGTATCCTGATACCAAACTCAACTGGGAAGCTATTGAGAACGAGACTTACAAGCAGAAGATCAAAGCTGCTGTAGCCGGCGACAACATGCCTGACATTTTCTTCACTTGGTCCTGCGCATTCCTCGGCGATTTCGTTAAGGAAGATAAGGTTTACTGCCTTGACGACGCTTACAAGGGATTCGCTGACAAACTTCCGGAGAAGATGTGCAAGAACACAACGTACAACGGCAAGAAGTATGGTGTGCCGCTCACGATGAACATCGTTGGTCTTTTCGCTAACATGGACATCCTGAAGGAAGTCGGATACGACAAGGTTCCCGGCTCCTACACCGAACTCATTGAGTGCTGTGATAAGCTTGTTGCTGCTGGCAAGATTCCTTTCGGCTGCGCCGGCAAGGAGACTTGGTGCGTTACTGAGTACCTCGAGTCCATCATCGAGAAGAGCATCGGTGCTAAGGCGCTTGATGATATCTTCTGCAACGGTGCTACCTGGGACAATCCGGATGTGGCTAAGGCCGTTACCATTTTCCAGGATATGATCGACAAGAAGTACTTTGATCCCGATGGTGTCAGCCTTGGTAACGATGCTGTTAAGCAGAACTTCATCGATGGCAAGTATGCGTTCTACATGAACGGAACTTGGAACTGTGCAGACTTCTCCCAGAAGGGACCTAAGAACTGCCAGGTTGCTGAATTCCCGGTTATCGATGACAGCAAGGCTAAACTTGGCCAGCTTATCGGTGGTCCGTCGGATACGCTCGCTGTAGCTAAGTCCGCTAAGGATGCTGAGAACACTGCTAAGTACACCTTCGAACTTGGTCAGCTTATCTGCAAGTATGGTTACCTTGATGGCTGCGGTCTCCCGGCTTGGACGGTAGACTACGATGCATCTTCGGTTAACGAGCTTACTCGTTCCGTAGCTGATATCGTTGCTAAGTCTGATTACATGGTACTCTTCGGTGATACCGCAATGCCTTCGGACGAAGCTGGTAAGTATCTTGAGCAGGTTGCTCTTGTTTACACCAAGCAGGTTGACGGTGCTGGTTTCATCGCTGCTCTTAAGGCGGCTATCAGATAATCAGTTGTTGTACAACTTGGGCACTGTGATTATTTGAGTAATTGAAGTGGCCTTTTCCATCAGACAGGGAGAGGCCACTTCTCTTTAGGAAGGCAGAGCATCATGAAAAGTAAAAAATATGACGGCGTGACTATTTTCCTGTTTTTGCTGCCGGCCCTGCTTTTGTTTGTGGGAATTTTGGTCGCACCCATGGCATCCTCGGCAATCAACAGTTTTTATCAGTACAAAGGATTCGGTCAGAAGACCTGGCTGGGATGGGACAACTATAAGAGATTGTTCAACAAGGATTTCCCGGCTTACATTCCGTTCAAGGATTCTGTGGTTCACGCCCTGCTCCTTGCGGGATTTTCGGTCTTCATTCAGCTGCCGTTAGCACTCGGCTTGGCTCTTCTGCTCGGTAGAGGAATTAAGGGTGAGAGGTTCTTCCTTTCCGTTAACTTCCTGCCGGTGCTGATCTCCACCGTAGTTATCGGTCAGTTGTGGCTGAAAATTTTCGACCCCAGAGGTCTTCTCAACTCGCTGCTGCGTCTGGTCGGCTACCTGAAAGAAGGTGACGACAATATACAGTGGCTGGCAGAAGGTCAGGGAAAACTGTTGTACTCATGCTTTATCCCGATGTTGTGGCAGTATGTCGGTTATCATATGTTGCTGATGTACGCCGGCGTTAAGAGTGTTCCTACAGAACTTCGTGAGGCAGCTAAGATTGACGGTGCTACCGATTGGCAGGTTGACCGTTTCGTGGTCATTCCTTCCATGAAGCAGATCGTCAAGGTAAGCGTAATCTTTGCGATTACCGGTTCCCTGAAGTCGTACGATCTGATTCGTATCATTGCAATGAATCTTTCGACGAAGGATGCATCCGTGCCTAGTACGATCCTCATGGATTACATGACTCTTCGAGGCGAGTACGGTGTGGCCAGTGCAGTTGCCGTGTTGCTGATTTTGTTGTGTTTCTTCTTCGCAATCTTAATCAGTACGATTTTCAAAGAGAGGGACTGATATGGCTAAGAATAAGAATGATCTTCAACAATATCAGGTCCGGAAGACCAAAGGATGGGTTAATGTTCTCATTTCCATCTTCCTCGCAATATGGGCGATTATCAACCTGTATCCGTTATACTGGATGTTCACCTTTGCTTTGAAGGATAACAAGCAGATCCTGGACACCAACAAATTCGGTTTGCCTGAGGGAGCTCCGAACAAGTGGTTCTGGAGCAACTTCAAGGAGGCAATGAACACAGGTCCGATTGGCCGATTCTTCCTGAACAGTATCATTATCACCTTTGCAACGATCGTTATTACAACGCTTGCGGCCATGATGGCTTCCTATGCGATCACCAGAATCCGTTGGCGTGCCAGCGAGATGATGAACCGTATTTTCATGCTCGGTATCACCATCCCGATTCAGGCATCCATTATCCCGGTTTACCTGGTTGTAAGTAAGTTGAAGCTTATCAATACGCCGATCGCCTTGATTGTTCCGTATTCGGCATTCTCACTGGCAATGGCGTTGCTGATCTGTAACGGTTTCATGATACAGATCCCGAAGGAACTCGACGAGGCAGCTTACATTGACGGCTGCGGACGCGGCAAAGTATTCTTCAGCGTAATTCTTCCGCTTATGAAGCCCGCTGTTGCGACAACAGCTATCTATACGTTCCTGCAGTGCTGGAACGAGCTTATGTTCGCATCGACCTTCCTTACCGGTGAGGATTACATGACGCTCCCTGCAGGTATGGCTCAGCTCTTCGGAAGCCACACCACAGAGTGGGGTCCGATCGGTGCAGCACTTGTTATTGCTACCATGCCGACAATTGTCTTCTATATCCTGTTCAGCAGACGTATTCAAGACAGTTTCATCGCCGGTGCAGTCAAGGGCTGATGCAGAAAACAATTGCACGCAACTAAAAAACATGAAAAATCAGGACTCTCCGCAAGGAGGGTCCTTTGTTTTACCGTAAATAATTACAAAAAAGCACGCTCATTTTCCGAAACTTTGTATGGTCGATGCGGAAAATTTGTGCTATACTGTAGCAGACTTTACGCTTTGATTGCCCCGCAGGAAAACCGGATACGGAAACGAAGCGGCAAACCGCTTCCGGTGCGGAGCAAAGAGGAAAAGAGGATAGTATGGTAATCAACAAGAAAGAATTCAAAAAGAGCGTGCAGGACTACCTGAAGACCTTCTACCGCCGTACGGTGGAGGACGCTTCGCAGCAGCAGATTTATCAGGCCGTTGCGTTCGCGGTGAAGGACTATGTGGTGGACCGCTGGGCTGCCAGCCAGGCGGAGTTTGAGAAGAAGGATGCCAAGACGGTGTACTACCTGTCGATGGAGTTCCTGATGGGTCGTGCGCTCGGCAATAATATCATCAACTTGAAGGCGAACAAGGAGATCCGCAAGGCTTTGGAGGAGCTTGGCCTTGATCTCGATGTGATCGAGGATCAGGAGCCGGATGCAGCTCTCGGAAACGGCGGTCTCGGCCGTCTGGCAGCGTGCTTCCTGGATTCCCTTGCGACCCTCGGATATCCGGCATACGGCTGCGGCATCCGCTACAAATACGGCATGTTCAAGCAGGTCATCCGCGACGGTTACCAGGTGGAGAAGCCGGATGACTGGTTAAAGGAGGGCAACCCCTTCGAGATCAAGCGTCCCGAGTACGCATGCGAGGTCAAGTTCGGCGGCTATGTGCGCTATTCGAAGGACGAGAACGGCAGAGAGCATTTTACGCAGGAGAATTACCAGTCAGTTATGGCGATCCCTTACGACCTGCCGATCGTCGGTTACGGCAACAACGTTGTCGACACGCTTCGCATCTGGGATGCGGAGGCCATCGACAACTTCAACCTTGAGAGCTTCGACCGCGGCGACTACCACAAGGCGGTGGAGCAGCAGAACCTCGCCCGTCTGATCTGCGAGGTCCTGTACCCGAACGACAACCACTATGCCGGCAAGGAGCTTCGCTTAAAGCAGCAGTACTTCTTCGTATCGGCCAGCATCCAGCGTGCGGTGAAGAAGTACATGTCCCGCCACGACGACATCCACGGACTTCCCGAGAAGGTTGTCTTCCAGCTGAACGACACCCATCCGACCGTAACGGTTCCGGAGCTCATGCGTATCCTCATGGACGAGTACTATCTCTCCTGGGACGAGGCGTGGGACATCACGAACCGCTGCTGCGCATACACGAACCACACCATCATGGCCGAAGCACTCGAAAAATGGCCCATCGAGCTCTTCTCGCGTCTTCTGCCCCGTGTGTACCAGATCGTCGAGGAGATTAACCGCCGCTTCGTAGCTCAGGTTGAGCAGCGTTATCCGGGCAATTACGAGAAGATCCGGAAGATGGCCATCGTCATGGACGGTCAGATCCGCATGGCCAACCTTGCGATCGTGGCAGGATTTTCCGTCAACGGTGTTGCGAGACTGCACACCGAGATCCTCAAGAAGGAGCAGCTCCGCGACTTTTACGAGTTCTGGCCGGAGAAGTTCAACAACAAGACCAACGGTATCACCCAGAGAAGATTCCTCCTGCACGGCAACCCGCTTCTTGCGAACTGGGTGACCGGCAAGATCGGCGACGAGTGGATCACGGATCTTCCGCATATCGAGAAGCTTGCGGTGTACGCCGACGATGAGCGCTGCCGCCGCGAGTTCATGAACATCAAATACAAGAACAAGCTTCGCCTTGTGGAATACATCAAGGAGCACAACGGGATCGAGGTGGATCCCCGCTCGATCTTCGACGTGCAGGTCAAGCGTCTGCATGAGTACAAGCGTCAGCTCCTGAACATCCTGCATGTGATGCACCTGTACAATCAGCTTCGCATGAATCCGGATATGGATTTCTATCCTCGCACCTTCATCTTCGGTGCGAAGGCCAGCGCCGGCTACCGCCGTGCAAAGGCCATCATCAAGCTGATCAACAGCGTGGCTGACGTCGTGAACAACGACAAGACCATAAAGGGCAAACTGAAGGTGGTATTTATCGAGAACTACCGCGTTTCCAACGCCGAGTGGATCTTCGCTGCAGCGGATGTCTCCGAGCAGATCTCCACCGCCAGCAAGGAGGCTTCCGGTACCGGCAACATGAAGTTTATGCTAAACGGCGCCGTGACTCTCGGCACGATGGACGGTGCCAACGTGGAGATCGTCGAGGAAGTCGGCGAGGACAATGCCTTCATCTTCGGTCTCAGCTCCGACGAGGTCATCAACTTCGAGAACAACGGCGGTTACGATCCCCGTGAGATTTACAACACCGATCAGGACATCCGTCTGGTGCTCACGCAGCTCGTCAACGGTTTCTACTCGCCGGAGGATCCGGAGCAGTTCCGCGAGCTGTACAACTCGCTTCTCGACCGCAACGGCGGCGAGCGCGCCGACCAGTATTTCATCCTCAAGGACTTCCGCTCCTACGAAGCTGCACAGAAGCGCGTCGAGGAAGCGTACCGCGACGAGGACCGCTGGGCACGCATGGCTATCCTCAATGTCGCAAAGTCCGGCAAGTTCACTTCGGACCGCACCATCGAGGAGTATGTCCGCGACATCTGGCATCTCGACAAGGTAACCGTAGAGCTGTAAACAGCTGCCGACAATCAAAGAGAACGTTTTATCAGGGGCACGTCCATCCGGACGTGCCCCTTTGCGTTGTTTTCGGTTGCAAGATATTCCCGTGGCGGATATAATGGCTGTAGAAGAAAAGGTGAGAGAGGAGCGCCCATGGAAAATGTGACGATCCGCGTCCCGAGGGATGCGGCGAAAATCATTGAGAAGCTGGAGCAGGCAGGGTACGAAGCGTACGCTGTCGGCGGCTGCGTGCGCGATTCTCTGCTTGGCCGGGAACCGGGGGACTGGGATATTACCACGTCGGCATCCCCGGAGGAAGTGAAGGCAATCTTCCGGAGAACGATCGACACGGGGATTGAGCACGGCACGGTGACGGTGATGGAGAACCATGTCGGGTACGAGGTAACGACCTACCGCGTGGACGGCGTCTATGAGGACGGCCGGCATCCGAGCAGCGTGACGTTTACAAGGAATCTGAAGGAAGACCTGCTGCGCAGGGATTTCACCATCAATGCGATGGCGTACAATCCGCGCACGGGAATTGTGGATCTGTACGACGGCATGGCCGATCTGGAGCGGGGCTGCATCCGGTGCGTTGGAGTGCCGGAGGAACGGTTTACGGAGGACGCCCTGCGGATCCTCCGGGCGCTGCGGTTTGCCTCGCAGCTTGGCTTTGAGATTGAAGGGGAGACTCTTGCGGCGATGAAAAAACTCGCGCCGAGGCTCTCTTTGGTCAGCGCGGAGCGGGTTCGGGTGGAGCTCGTGAAGCTTCTCGGCGGACGATGCCCCGAGATGCTGGTCACGGCGTACGAAACCGGGGTCACGGATGTTATCCTGCCGGAGTGGAATTCGATGATCACCACGCCTCAGAAGAATCCTCATCACTGCTTTGACGTGGGCCGGCACACGATCGTGACGATCCAGGCCATCCATAAGGAGCCCGGATATCTGGCGGCTGACGCCCATGACCGCTGCGTTTATGACATGACCATGCTTTTGCATGATGCCGGGAAACCGATCTGCCTGACGACGGAACCAAACGGCAAGCAGCATTTCCGCGGACACCCGAAGGCAGGTGCCGAGGTGGCGCGGGAGGTGCTTCGCCGGCTCAAGTTTGACAATGACACGATCAACACGGTCACCCTCCTGGTGAGATACCATGACTGCCGGTTTGACTTCAAACCGGATGCGGATTTTGACCGGACCATGCGGCGGATCGTGAACCGCGTCGGGCTTGAGAATATGCATTACCTTTTCCCGGTGATGCGCGCGGATATCGAAGGCCAGCACCCGGATTACCGCGAGCGCGGGCTTGCGAGGGTTGCCGAGATGGAAGAAGCCTTTGCCAGGATCGTCCGGGAGAAACAGTGCGTGTCCATCAAAACCCTTGCCGTCGGAGGGCGGGATCTGATCGCCCTCGGCTTTGCACCCGGGCCGTCCCTCGGGGACGCGTTGGGCCGGCTATTGCAGCTGGTGCTGGATGCCCCGGCGCTGAACGAGCGGGAGACGCTGCTTGACGCTGCTCGGAAAATCCTGCACGAGGAAATGTAACCTTACGGAAATCACCGCATTTTGCGCGGAAACATCGCTTTTTTCTTGCATTTTCCGTTAAATTACAGTAAAGTTAATATATTACAGAGTTCGCTTTTTCACGGTAGCGCGGTAAAGGATTTCCGGCCTCCTGGGAAACGCCTCTGTCAGACATAAAACAAAGGTGAAACGAGGTATTGCTTATGAACTGGGAAGTCATTGCATTTGTCGTTTATTTTGTTCTTGTGATCGGTATCGGTATCTACTTCTTCGTGAGGTCGAGAAGCGGCGGCGAGAAGGATTACTTCCTCGGCGGCCGCAGCATGAGCGGTCCCGTGGCGGCGCTTTCCGCCGGCGCATCGGACATGAGCGCGTGGGTTCTGATGGGCCTGCCCGGAGCCATCTATCTCTCCGGTATCAGCCAGATCTGGATCAGTGTGGGTCTGTTCATCGGTACGCTTCTCGCGTGGGTGTTTGTGGCTCCGAGACTTCGGACCTTCTCCATCGCTGCGAAGGATTCCATCACGATCCCGCAGTACCTGAACAACCGTTTTATGGGAAAGCACATTGCGCTGCAGGTTGTGTGCGCGATCGTGTTCATCATCGTCTACTGCATCTACTCCGCGTCGAGCATCTCGGCCTGCGGCGACCTGTTCAAGACGGTGTTCAAGCTTGACAATTCCGGCCGTGAGACGGCAATGGCTGTCGCAGCGGTTATCATTGTGATCTATACGTTCCTCGGCGGATTTAACGCCGTGTGCTGGACCGACTTCTTCCAGGGCATGCTGATGCTTGCGGCCCTGATGGCGGCTCCGATCGTTGCTGTCTTTGCTATGAAATCCGCGGGCTTCATCAAGCCTGAGACGGATCTCGGCGCAAACTACTACAACCTCTTGAGTACCGGTAAGATGGATACTGCGGCGGTTGTGACGATCCTAAGCGGTCTCGGCTGGGGCCTCGGATACTTCGGTATGCCTCACATCCTCGTCCGCTACATGTCCATCCGCTCGAAGAAGGAGATGAAGCGCTCCCAGAAGATCGGCGTTCTTTGGACGTTCCTGATCCTTGCCATGGCGACGGCAGTCGGTATCGTGGCACGTAAGTACCTGGGCGACCGCCTTGTCGGAATTGAGAGCCTGGAGATTGCCAGCACGCAGCAGCTTGCGTTCATCTACATGGTTCGCTGGGTGTTCCCGGCTGCCCTTGCCGGAATTTTGCTCTCCGCAATCCTTGCGGCTTCCATGAGTACCGCGGATTCGCAGCTCCTTACCTCGAGCTCCGCATTTTCCAGCGATATCTACAAGCCGCTCCGCAAGAATGCAAGCGACAAGGAAATCATGTGGGCCGGCCGTTTCATGGTCGTGATCATCTGCGCTGTGGCGTTCCTGATCGCAAAGGCCGGAAACAAGAGTATCATGGACCTTGTGGAAAATGCATGGGGTGCATTTGGCGCGGCCTTCGGTCCGACCATTCTTCTCTCGCTGTACTGGAAGCGTTTTAACTACGCGGGTGCCATCAGCGGTATCATCAGCGGCTTCGTTGTGGATATCGGCTGGGCTGTGGCTCGCTGCGCTATGATCATCGACAAGAAGAATGCCATCCTTACCGGTAACCTCGGCGGACTGTATGAGATCATCCCCGGTTTTATCGTAGGCCTGATTGTCTGCATCATCGTTACAAATCTTACCGCAAAGCCTTCGAAGGATGTTGAAGAAATCTTCGACAAGGGCGTTTCACTTACGAAAGAAGACTAATTTCCGCCGGAGACGGCGTAAAGGACAGGATATCCAATGAATGAGTTTCCGAACAAGGTATTTCGTGCCAAGCGCGCGGCAACGGTGCTTTTTATCATCGGCGTGCTGTGTATCAACATCGATTTTTATGTCCGCACAAACTGGGCTTACCCGAACTACACGTTCGTGGAAAATTCCGGGTTTCAGACGCAGCGGATGATCATGGAGGATGTTGTCGGCACCAGAGTGAAGATCGATCTCGGTTCGGAACTGTTGGGATTCCTCTGTTTGGCGGCGTGCCTTTTGGTGGTCCGCACCTACGCAAAACCGGAGCTTCCTCTTAAGAAGGAGCTTCGGAAAATGGCCTCAAAGTTCGGGTGGCTGATGCCCCGGGCGAAGGCGCGGTATATCGCGATCCCGCTTCTCGGTGCGGTCATGTACGCTGCGGCACGGCTTCTGCCGTTCTTTACCAACGGACTTTACCTGTACGGGCCGGAGTTCTTCATCAATTTCGGCTTGGCCGTTGTGTCGGTAGCGGCGCTCATGTTTACGTCGCTGTGCTATCTGCGGGAGTGTGATCGGTTTCAGAATCACAAGGAGACGGAGGTTATCTATCTGTTTGTGTTTCTCGCCGCGTTCACGGGCTTTTTGAAGGATCTTGCCGCATTTTACGGGACCACGGGCGTGGAGCTTGTGTACATGATCCTCAACATGGCCTTTACGATAGCGCTGTGCAGTCTGGTTATCCACTATGTCCACACGGAGGAAACCGTGGCGAAGAAGGCGGCGCTGGATCCGTCGGTGTACGGGATCGAAACCCCGCCGGAAGGAACCGGGGCCTCCGGAGAAGACAGTGATTCACCGATCTATTTCAAGTCGTGAATCGGAAAATGTGTGGTTGGCGGGATGGCGGCGGATGCCGCATTTTCCGCTGAACATAGAGTACGACCCGCGCGGGTGTTCCGGGCGGTAAAATATAAAACTGAGGAGGTAGCAACATGATTCTGAAGAGTAAGCAGTATTCGCGTGCGCTGGCCGGATGGTTTCTTGCGTTCTTTTTGCTCAACTTCTATACGGTGTATGTCCTTCTGTGGAAGGAATCTGTCGTAGATGAAAAGCTTTCTTACGGGGAACTGCTCAAAGAACTGTACACTGCAGAGTACAGCAAGAAGTCAATGTACATCGTCACGGTAATGCTCGTAGCGCTTCTTGTTCTGGCGATTGCGATGTTTGCCAACAATCGTGCCCTGTTCTTCTTCGGCATTCTGCTTGATACGGCCGGATTCGGGTACTCGTTCTGGCTTTGGATCGATGCGCTCAAGGATGCGAAAGATGTTGAGTGGGATACCGATTTCACACTGAAATTCATCACAAAGTATGTCATCATCGCACTGGTGTATCTCTTCCTGATACTGATGGCGCTTTCCCTGTTGGCAGGGGCTTCGGCAACCAAGGCATTTGCGGTTTTGGTGATGGTGCTTGCAACTGTGGAACTGCTTTTGGTTCTCGCTCATGACATCCTTCCGTATGTCATTGATGACTGGGAGGATTATCGCGCCAGCGGAAATATTTATAATTTGGCCAGCACTGACTCGACCGATACGGCATTTACGGCTATGGGCTATATCCCGAGATATATTATCGCGATCCTTGCCGGCAAATGGGCCATCACCCGCGTGAAGGAAGTTGCTGCTGCCAAGGCGCCTGCTCAGCCGGGCGTGGCTCCGAACGCACAGCAGAATATCAACCCGTACAGCAATGCAGGTGCGAACCCTTACACGGCTGTCACCGGTTACGCAAACCCGACGATGCAGGTCGGTCCTTCCGGAATCCCGGCTGCTCCTGTGGCTGCTCCGGTTGCTCCGGCAGCTCCCGCGGCTGCGGTTTATCAGCCTCCGGTACCGGAGACTCCGGCAGCTCCTGCCTACCAGACACCTGAGACTCCGGCAGCGCCTGCTTATCAGGCACCCGAGGCTCCGGCAGCACCTGTCTATACCGCACCGGAAGCACCTGTTTACACAGCGCCTGAGGCGCCTGTATACGCTGCGCCGGAAGCACCGGTTTACAAAGCACCCGAAGCGCCTGCTTATACGGCACCTGAGGCTGCTGCGGTGGAGGATTATGCAAGCCTTGCCGGGGATGCGGCGGACAGCGCAGAGGCGGTTGCGGATTCCGTGACCAACGCGGCTGAGGAGTACTCCGCATGGACCGGAGAAGCGATCTCCAATACTGCAGAGGCGGCAACGGAGACGGTCAGCAATTACGCGGAAACGGCAGCAGACACCGCCGGCAATTACGCCGAGGCAGCGGCAGATACCGTGACCGGTTACGCCGATGCAGCGGTTGACACTGCGGCGGATGCAGCACAGGGATTCGCGGAAACCGTGACGGAGACTGCGGAGAACGCTGTGGGCGAAGCTGTTGACGAGACGCTTCGTCAGTAACTGTTTCCGACAATAAAACAGCAATAAAACAGAGGCCGCACCGGTTATGGTGCGGCCTCTTTGCTTATGTCAAAGTGTTGCTCTCAATCCGACAGCGGCGGAGTCCTTCTCGGCGCCGGCTGAGCCGGTGGATGCGGCTGCGGCCGGGCTTGCAGGTGCCTGGGCGGCGACGGCTTCATTTTCCGACGGCTGCTTCCGGAGACGGATGCCGCGGCGCTGATGGAACGCCTTGAATTCCGACGGCGTGCAGGACTTCAGCGCGCGGAAGGTGCGGTTGAAGGTGGAGAGGGAGGAAAATCCGCTCTGCAGCGCAACGTCCGTGACGGAGAGACGCTGGTTCAGAAGAAGTGTTTCGGCGGCGTTGATGCGCCGCTGGTTTAAGTACTCGCAGAAGGTCTGCTCCGTGAACTGCTTGAACAGGCGCGAAAAATGGAACTTGCTGAATCCCGCGGTCCGCGCCGCATCCTCCACGGAAATATCGTTCATGTAGTTGGAGTTGATGAAGTTCAGGGATGCGTTCAACCGCTCGTAGCAATCGGTCTGCCGGCGGGATTTCGTGTCGGGCGAGAGAAGATCCCGGCGGACGTGATGCCGTCCCACCAGAACGAAGAACTGGATCAGGCAGGAGTAGATCATGGGGATCCGCAGAGGTTCCGAGTGGTCCGGGTAGATGTCACAGATCTGCTGCATCAGGCGAAACGCTTCCCGGTGCAGCTCCGTGGCCGGAGAGACGGAATTTCCGCGCTCGGCGGGATTCTGGTGTGCCGGGGACTCCCCGGAAAGAGACTGCCGTGAAGGCAGGAGGCCTTTCTCGGAAAATGAGGCTGCTTCCTCAGGCTCCTCCGGCGTGATCAGCAGAGGCTGGCTGAGGACCGGCAGAAGCGGCGAAAAATCCCTTAACGACCCGAGGGGGGAGAAGTTGAACATGAGGATCATCCGGCGGCCCGTGGGAGGAGCCTGCAGGGAGTGCAGAGCGCCGGGGGGAAGAAAGAGAATGTCATGCTCCTTCATGCGGAAAACCTGGCGGCCGATGGTCACCTGATATCCGTTCTCGAGAGGGACGATGATCTCCGCAGCCGTATGCCAGTGGATATCGTAGTCCGTGTACTCGTTGTTGAGGTACAGTAAAACCGATTCGTTACTTCGAAACGGCACGGTTTCAAACGTGCCGCGCATGGATTTTGCCATAGGGATGGGCTCCTTACTGTTTTGCAAATCTTGCGGATATATTTTGACGAATATGCACAAAAAACAGGGAATATGCGGTATATTGCGGTCCGAGAGGGCGGTTTTTGTTGAAAAACCACAAAAAGAACCAAAGGTTTCCGAAAAAATAACCCGTTTTATAAACAATTCCAACAAACTGACGAGGGAGGAAATAGCACAAATTCGCAAGTTTCAACCCAAATATAGCAAAAAATGATATGCAATTGCAAGAGGTTTTTAGTACAATTACCTTAAATTATTCCCGAATTAGCCCTCGTTTTGTCAAAATTTGGCGAAATGGGGGGCTAATGCTGTGTAAAAGGCAGGAACGGAGGAAGCAATGCGCAGATTTTTCAAAAGCAAAACCTTTTGGGTAGTGACTGTCTGCATTCTGGCTATTGCCGCGATTCTGGTTTACGGAAAGCTTACGGGTGCAAAGACGTATAAGGATAAGTATGCCGACCTTGACATGGATAAGCTTGTCAGCGAAGGCCGCTCCGATACGTACAACGCCTATTTGCTCCGGCATGCAGACGCGGGATTGCCCAAGCAGTCAGTCGAGATTCCCCTGGACGCATCCTCGGTCATCGAAGGCAAGGACTATAAGTTCGGTGCTTACGGCGGAGAGAATTCCGTCCTGATGACCTATGAGAATGGCTATGTTGTGCTTCGGGCTAACGTAGGTGAGGCCGGATTCTATTACATTGACCTCAGCTACTATCCGGATCAGGAGGAAGAGACCTCCCGCGGCATCGAGATTGAAGTCGAGCTGAAGATCAACAAGAAAATTCCCTTCAGCGGCGCCGACGCAATCAAACTGCCCCGTGTTTGGACGGATGCGGCAGCACCCAGAACAGACAACCAGGGCAACCAGATCCGCCCCGGTCAGGTAGAGAAACCGAGATGGGAAAATGTCAGCCTTACGGATGAGCTCGGATACATCACGACTCCGTATCGCTTCTACTTCAATCAGGGAGAGAATGAGATCAGACTCAGGGCTTCGCAGGAGACGCTGATCCTTCGCTCGCTGGTTCTTCGTGCTGTTACGGAGATCCCTACCTACGAGCAGTACATCGCCGGTGCGAACACGAACGCCGTTACGAACTTCAGCCAGAAGATCCAGGGCGAGGAATCGACCGCGAGATCTTCCCAGTCGCTGTACTCCACTTACGACCGCAGCTCCGCGGGTACCGAGCCGTACGACGTACGTCATCAGGTTATCAATATGAGCGGCGGCGAGAACTGGAAGTACGCCGGCCAGTGGATCGAGTGGGAGACCGAGGTCGCAGAGGAAGGCTACTACTGCCTGTCCATGAAGACCCGTCAGAACTATAACCGTGGTTATGTGTCCTGCCGTTCCCTTTACATCAACGGAGAGATCCCGTTCAAGGAAGTATCTGCCATCAAGTTTGATTTCGACAACGACTGGCAGCTGGCGACCCTTTCCGATGGAAACGGTAACCCCTACATGTTCCACCTGAACAAGGGTGTCAACCGGATCCGTCTGCAGGTTACGCTCGGAGAGATCGGCGACATTCTGACCGAGATGACCGACAGCGTGTACCGCATGAACCAGATTTACCGCCGCATTATCGTCTACACCGGCACCGAACCGGACAGCGACCGTGACTACAACATCGACGTAAAATACCCTGACATCGTTCCCGCACTGGAAACGGAGTGCAAGGTTCTCTACAAGATCGTCGACGAGCTTGTTGCGTACACCGGTGAGACCGGAACCCAGGTGAGCTCGGTACTGACTCTGGCTACACAGCTTGAACGATTTGTCGACGACCCGGATAAGATCCCGGGCGGTCTCGGCTCTTTCAAGATCAACGTCAGCTCCCTCGGCACCTCGATCCTCAACCTTCGCGAGTCGAACCTGGATGTGGACTACATGATCGTGTCCAGCCCCGACTACAAGATTCCGAAGGACAGCGTCAACTGGTTTGACAAAGCAGCACACGAGATCCGTTCCTTCATCGCTTCCTTCGTAGTTGATTACAACGCGATCGGCGACGTGTATGACGGCGACGACAGAACCGTCATCACCGTTTGGATCTTCGCGGGCCGTGACCAGTGTACGATCCTGAAGACCATGATCGACGATGACTTCGTTCCGAACTACGACATCGGAGTCAACGTTAACCTTATGACGGCAGCGGTCCTTCTTCCCGCGACGGTTGCCAAGACCGGCCCGGATGTCGCCCTGAACGTGGCTTCCGCGGAACCTGTCAACTACGCCCTGCGAGGAGCGTCAACCGACCTGACGCAGTTCAAGGGCGATGCAAGTAAGAATATTCACAGCTTTGAAGAATGCTTCGCAGAGTTCATGCCTTCCTCGTATGTTCCTTATACGTATACGGACCAGGAAGGACACAAGGGTGTCTACGGTATGCCCGAGACACAGTACTACAACCTCATGTTCTACCGCACGGATATTCTTGAGGAGCTCAAACTTACGATCCCTCAGACTTGGGATGACCTGATCGCAATGCTCCCGGTAATCCAGAAGGCGAACATGAACGTCGGTATTCCTTCCACTGAGCGAAAGATCAACGGCGTGACGAACCCGGATATGAACGGTTTCTTCGCGCAGCTGTACCAGAGAAACGGTACGCTCTACAACGAGAGAGGATCCCGCGTGCTTTTGGACGAGGATATTTCGGTTGAGGCGTTTGAGTACTACACGATGTTCTTCACCCATTACAAGACGCCTACCGATTACAACTTCGTAGACCGTTTCCGTACCGGTGAGATGCCGATCGGTTTCGTCGATTTCAACACCTTCAACACCCTTGTGGTTTCCGCTCCGGAGATCCGCGGTCTGTGGGATATGGCACTGCTTCCCGGCAGATACGAGCTGGATGAGGACGGCAACCCGAAGGATATCAACGGCGACGGCGTTGTGGACACCAACGACATCAACCGCAGCTGCGGCTGCTGGGGCACCTGCTCGATGATCCTCGGCACCACGGATTATCCGGAAGAGTCCTGGACGTTCCTGCAGTGGTGGGGACGTTCGGATGTACAGGCTTGGTACGGCAAGGAACTTGAGGCCGTGATGGGCGAGTCCGCAAGATACGCTTCCGCGAACACGAAGGCGTTTGAATCCCTGGCATGGAGCGCTGCTCAGCGCGAGATGCTCATGAAGCAGTGGCAGTGGGTTGTCGGTACTCCGGAAGTACCCGGCGGTTACTACACCGGCCGTCACATCATCAATGCCATCCGTAAGGTTATGAACCAGAACATGGATCCGAGAGAGACCCTTTTGGACTACGCGCGCGATATCAACGACGAGTTGTCCAAGAAGAGAAAAGAATTTAATCTTCCGACAGAGTAGAAAGGAGAGCTTAGACTATGAGTTATGCCAATTGGAAAGCAGGAAAAAAACGTCAGGCTCACTTCCTCTGGAAGGATATTAAAGATCATAAGACATGCTATTTTTTCCTGGCTCCCTATGCCGTTATCTTCTCGCTGTTTTTCATTGCACCGGTTATTGTTTCCATCTGCTATAGCTTTACGTACTTCAACGTTTTGCAGCCGCCGAGATTTATCGGCCTTACAAACTACATCAACCTGATCCTCGCGGACGACATTTTCCTCACCGCTGTCAAGAACACGTTCCTGATTGCGGCGATCACGGGTCCCGTGGGTTACATCATGGCGTTCATCTTCGCATGGTTGATCCACGAGCTTCCGAGAAGCATCCGCGCGATTGCCGTGCTGGTCTTCTATGCGCCCACGATTTCCGGTCAGGTTTACCTGATCTGGAGCATCATCTTCAGTGGTGACTCCTACGGTTACTTCAACGCATACATGGTCGAATTCGGAATCATGGACAACCCCGTCCTGTGGCTGACCGACCCGCGTTACATGATGATCATTGTTATCGTTGTTCAGCTGTGGCTGTCCCTCGGTGCCGGATTCCTGTCGTTCATCGCAGGTCTCAACACCATTCCCGCCGATCAGTACGAAGCAGGTTATGTGGATGGTATCCGTAACCGTTGGCAGGAGCTGTGGTACATCACGCTGCCGAACATGAAGTCCATGTTGATGTTCGGTGCCGTTATGGCCATCTCCCAGTCCTTCAACACCGCAGACGTTTCCATGAACCTCTGCGGTTTCCCGAGCACCGACTACGCAGCTCACACGGTTGTTACCCACCTGATCGACTACGGTCAGCAGCGTTTTGAAATGGGATATGCTTCCGCAATTGCAACGGTTCTTTTTGCCGTAATGTACTTGTGTAACAAATTTATCCAAAAAGCGCTGATGCGCCTGGGAACCTGATAGGAGGGAACGAGCAATGAAAAAGATTAAAGCCGGCAGACAACCGAACCGTTCCCGCGCGGGTGACGTCGGTGTCGCCATCGTATTAATGATTTTCGGTGCGTTCTTCGCGTTCCCTCTGGTGTACGCAATCAACGCCGCGTTCAAACCGCTGAACGAGCTGTTCATCTATCCTCCGAAGCTGTTTGTTCGCAACCCTACAACGGACAACTTCAGTGACCTCTTCCTCCTTTTGAATAAGCAGGGCGTCATCACCTTCACACGGTACATGTTCAACTCCCTGTTTGTTACCACGGTGGGAACCGCAGGCCACATCCTGATCGCTTCCATGGCGGCGTACGTTCTCGCTAAGTACCGCTTCCCGGGCAGCAGAACATTTTTCGCAGCCGTAACCGTGGCCCTGATGTTCACCGGTTACGTAACCCAGATCCCCGGCTACCTGATCATGGCAAAGCTCGGGTGGACCAACACCTACTGGTCCCTGATCATTCCGGCGTTTGCTTCGCCCATGGGTCTGTTCCTTATGAAACAGTTCATGGAGTCCAGTATCCCGGATGTTCTGATCGAGGCGGCGAAGATTGACGGTGCCAAGGAGACAAAGGTTTTCTGGTCCATCGTCATGCCGCTCGTTAAGCCGGCTATCCTTACCCTGATGATCTTCTCAATCCAGTCACTTTGGAACAACGCCGGTACCACTTACATTTACCGTGACGAGTTGAAGATGCTCCCGTTTGCATTGCAGACGGTCGGCGCCGGTGGTGTAGCCCGTACGGGTGCGGCATCCGCGGCAACGCTGTTCATGATGATTCTTCCGCTGACTTGCTTCATCCTCGCACAGAGTAACATCGTGGAGACCATGGCAAGTTCGGGTATTAAAGAGTGATAGGAGGGAAATGATGAAAACAAAACGAATAGTCACGATTCTTCTCCTGCTCTGTCTTGTGATCACCTCCATGCCGTTGACAGTTCCGACAGCTCTCGCGGAGGATGATGACGAGTGGTATACATACACCTACAGCTACTGGAAAGAAGAAACCGCATCGCCGAATGCGTACTCGGTAACCAACACCCTCTACGGTATGGACATCGACCCCGAGATCGGCAACCTGAACAATCCGAAGGGTTTGTTCTGTATCGGTAATCTGCTGTTCATCTGTGATACCGGTAACAACCGTATCATCGAGGCCTATAAGGATGAAGAGGACGGATTGTACAAACTGTCCCGCATCATTTACCAGGTGAACGTTTCCACGACGGTTGCGGACGCAATGCAGTACGGCGACAAGGTGGACAACACCCTGTTCCAGCCTACGGATATCTTCGTCAAGCCCATGACCGAGGAACTCCGCAGGAGCTACGGCGACTATCTCGGAGACCCCTACATCTATCCGGAAGACGACTCGGCTACGGAGCAGGGCGGCGACGCAGAACCGACCCCGACCGAGGAACCCAAGGAAGATGCTGCGGACGAGACGGAAACCGGCGACAGCGGCGAATCCGGTGACGGCGGCGAGTCCGGCGAAGGCGGAGAGGCAACACCTACTCCCACCCCCGTGCCTCAGCAGGGTCCGAAGAAGGACAATGTGGTTCGCAAGCAGCTCGATAATGAGATGTACGATCTCTTTATCGCCGACAAGGAGCACAAGCGTGTAATCCACTGTGACTACAATCTGAACGTGATCAACGTCGTTAAGAATCCTGTGGACGATACGCTTCCGAAGAACTATGAGTTCAAGCCCAACAAGATCGTTGCCGATAACGCTCTCCGCGTGTACGCACAGGCGGACGGTATCAACTCCGGTCTGATGGAGTTCGATCAGAAGGGTGAGTTTACCGGTTATGTCGGAGCCAGCAAGGTCGTTGTTTCTCTGGCCCGGAAAATCTGGCGTAAGCTCCAGACGAGAGCCCAGAGAAACCGAAGCACGCAGTTCGTTCCTACAGAGTACAACAACCTGAGTCTCGACTCCAAGGGCTTCATCTACGCTACGATCAGTGCGGTGGATGAGCAGGACCTCTGGGCAGGAACCGCAACCCCGATCCGTAAACTGAACGCCATGGGTTCGGATATCCTGATCCGAAACGGCAATTCCTTCCCGATCGGCGATCTCGCCTGGTCCTCGAAGCTGCCGTCCGTCCGAGGCGCATCCAAGTTTACCGATGTTATCGCGTTTGAGAATGAAACATACGCATGTCTGGATATGACGCGAGGCAAAATTTTCGTCTATGACTTCCAGGGCAACCTGCTGTATGCTTTCGGCGGTATCGGATTCACGAGAGGCCGTTTCAGTCAGGCAATTGCCATGGACAACCTGGACGAGGAGACGATCCTTGTTCTTGACACCACCCGCGGTACGATCACGGAGTTCTCCATGACGCGCTACGGCAAGATGATCAATGAAGCTCTTCAGCTGTACAAGACCGGATACTACGATGAATCAGCCAAGGTCTGGAATGAAATCCTTCAGTTCAACGGAAACTTCGAGCTGGCCTACGTCGGCATCGGACGTGCTCTTCTCCGTCAGGAGCAGTACAAGGAGGCCATGGGGTATTTCGAGAGTGCACACGATATCGAGAACTATTCCAAAGCGTTCCAGAAATACCGTGAGGAAGTGGTAGAGAAATACATCTTCTACGCAATCCTTGCTTTGGTGGCGTTAATCTTTATTCCGAAGATCATTCGGAAAATCATCAAAGTGCGAAGGGAGATTAAAGAAGCATGAAAAAGTTCCTCTCCGCAATCGCAGGGTTCTTCCACGGGGAATCGTGGGCGAACTACAAAAAGACGCTTCGGTATGCATTTTACGTGATCCTTCATCCCTTCGACGGATTCTGGGACCTCACGCATGAGAAGCGCGGTTCGCTGGCTGCAGCGAACACCATCACGATCCTTGCCGTTCTCACGCATCTGTGGGACCGCAGGTTCGCGAACTTCATGGTGAATAACACCCGATGGAGTGAGTTCAGTATTTGGCTGAATACCCTCGGTATCCTGGTGCCGCTTCTCATCTGGGTGACCGCCAACTGGTGTGTCACGACCCTGATGGACGGCAAGGGCCGGTTCCTTCAGATCTACATGGGAACCGCATACGCGTTCACTCCTTATGTGATTATCGGTTTGCCGATGATCCTTCTCAGTAATGTCGTAACAAAAGAAGAAGGCGTCTTCTACACCTACTTCAACATATTCGCATTGGTTTGGAGCGGTTTTCTTATCCTGTGCGCGGTGCTGATGATCCACGACTACTCCCTGCTCAAGGGCCTTGTAGCGATCATCATCTCCATCGTGGGTATGGCGGTCATCATGTTCGTTGTGCTTCTGTTCTTCAGTTTGCTCAGCGACGCCGTCATGTACTTCGTGTCACTCTATAAAGAAATACTGTTCCGTATGGAATAGCGCGGGAAGGAGGCTAAACTATGAAACCGAACGAACCGGATATTTCCGAGATCAACGCTGAAAATGCGTCGGAAGAAATAACCGAAATCGCGGAAAATGCGACGGAAGAAATTTCCGAAACCGCAGAGAATGCGGCGGAAGAGATTACCGAAGCTGCAGACGCAGTCGAAGAGACAGCGGACGAAGCGATGTCGGAAGCGGTTGCGACTGCGGAAACAGACTGGAAAGCCCACTACCGCGATCGAAAGAAAGCCGCCAGGAAGAGCGCATTCCGCCTTTTCCTGAAAAACCATAAGGGACAGTTGATCGGTTATCCGATCGCGATCGTCATCATCGTAGCTGCAGTTCTGCTGGCACGCCATTTCGGCAAGGCGACGAAAACCGTTCCGGAAGAAATCAAACTGTATCGCCAGGATGAGGAGAAAATGAAGGCTGACGGCACCATCGTTCTTCAGAATGACAGCCTGAAGCTGGAACTCGATCCGACGACGATGAAATTCACCCTCACTGACAAGTACGAGCATGTATGGCATTCCTGTTCGGTGGCGAAGGACGCCACCCACTCCGAGCTGAGTGCAATGGTTGTCGTCTCGTATATGGATACGACCAAGGGTGTTCTGCAGCGTCTGAATTCGTATTCGGAGTCCGTCAAGCGAGGAAACTACGATTACGATCTGGACCTTGACAACAATAAGATAACGATCAAGTACACCATCGGTAAGGTTGACCCGGTCTTTTATGTGCCCAGAGTCATGAAACTGGAACGCCATACGGAGATCATGGATCAGATCAAGGCTGCGAAGGCGGAGACCGAGGGTGACGAGGAGCTCGAGAAAGAGCGGCAGAACCTTCAGAGTTACTGGAAGAACGCGTACATCATGCTCACCAAGGAGAAGATTGAGACGCGTGAGGGATATTCCGATTATCTCGATCTGTATCCGGCCATCAAGGAGGACATCGAGGCCGGACTGACAGTTCCGGTTATCTCGAAGGACACGCAGTCCTGGAAGATCCAGGCGATGGAAGAGCTGATGCAGCAGTTCATCGGCTACACCAAGGAGCAGTGCGAGGCGGATCAGGAAGCCTACAAGGTTGAGATCAGTTCCAGTACACTTCCCGCGGTAAACCTTCATCTTGTTCTTCAGCTGGACGGCGACGACCTTATTGCAACGGTTCCGTTTGACAGCATCGAGTACAAGTCGGCATATCCTCTCGTAGAGGTTTCCATTTTGCCGTACATGCTCTCGGAGGCGTCGAACTCGGAAGGATACCTGTTTATCCCCGATGGATCCGGTGCGATTGCCCGGTTTAACAACGGCAAGGGTCTGCAGGATTACGAAGGAAAGATATACGGTCAGGATTATGCACAGCTGCAGGACTACGTTCTTTCCAACGTTAACGTCAACTATCCTGTTTACGGTATCAGCGTGCAGTCCCGCACGGGAGAAGACGGTACCAAGGAGACACTGAAGCAGTCCATGCTTGCCATCATTGAGGACGGTGACTGCTACGGCGAGATCAACGCCGGCGTGCCCAGCCAGTCCGGTGTCAATGTAAACTTTGTGAATACGGTGTTTACCGCAGCTCACTGGGAGAACGTCAACGTCGGAACCCGTTCCATCGCGGCGGTCATTGCCACCGAGCCGAAGCTTGCGGAGAACGAGAAACTCACCGTCCGGTTCAAGCCCATCGACAGCGACAGTTATGTCGACATGGCCAAGACGTACCGCGAGTACCTGTTGAAGAAGTACCCTGAGCTGAACCGCACGGTATCCGGCGAGATCCCCACTGCTGTAGAGCTTGTCGGTGCAGTTACCAAGCGTCAGCACATCCTGGGTATTCCGAAGGAACGTCCTTATGCGGTTACCACTTATGATCAGATGGCTGACATCATCAAGGAACTGAACGATGCCGGTATGACCAACCTGCGTGTTGTTCTGGAAGGCTGGTTCAATGAGGGCGTGAAGCATGAGGTTGCCGACGACGTGGATCTGATCGGCGTCCTCGGCGGAAAGAAGGATTTCAAGAATGCCATTGCCGAGATCGGCAAGAGCAACTCCATCATCCTGAAAGCCAACTTCTCGTTCGTATACCATGACGAACTGCTTGACAGCTTCCATTACCGTTCGTCTACCGCGAAATACCTGTCCCGCGAGTATGTAAAGATGCAGGAAATGAGCAAGATTTACTACACCGTGGTTGAGGACAGCGATTACTATTATCTCGCAACCCCGAAGTACATCCAGGAGACCCTGGAAGGCTTCATGAAAGAGATTTCTGAGTTCGGATTGAAGAACGTTGCATTTAACGACTACGGCAACTCGCTCTCCGCAGACTACAACCGGAAGCGTCTTGTAACCCGCGAGACCGTGCTGGGTCAGCAGTCGGCGGAACTCAAGAAACTGCAGGCGGACGGCTCCAAGCTGGTCACCTACGACTCTTATGAGTATGCGGTTCCGTACAGCGACATCGTTCTGGACATGGATGTGGATTCCGACGGATTCAGTATCATCGATGAGGCAATCCCGTTCTTCCCGATCGTCCTTCACGGACATGTTGATTACACCGGCGCTGCTCTCAATATTACGGGCGACTTCACGAACAACCTTCTGAAGTCCGTGGAATCCGGCGCGGGCCTGTATTTCATCTTCATGCATGATGAGACGCGCAACCTTCAGGAGACGGAGTACACCTATCTGTTCGGTGCGAACTACGAGACCTGGAAGGAAGACGCCCTGAAGTATTACAACCAGTTCAAGACCGAGTTCGGTTCCCTGTACGGACAGACGATCGAGAACCATGAGATCGTTGACCGCGACGTCAGGATGACGGAGTACGCAGACGGCACGAAGGTTTACGTCAATTACCGCTCTACGGACTATACGCTCGCTGACGGAACCGTGGTTCCCGCACAGAGCTGGAAAACAGTAAACGGGAAAGGAGGAAACTGATCGATGGATGATAAGAACTTAGAAGAACTGAAAGACATGGAAGCCGAGATGGTTACCGTGGAAGAGTCTGCAGAGGAAATCGCTGCGGTAGAGGCATCTGCTGAGGGAGAAGTCGTGACCGACGTCTTTGCGCAGGCAAGAGAAGATGCGGCTGCCAGTCTGGCTTCCGCACCGGGACCGAAATCAAAGAAACGACATAAGGATCTTGCTCACGGAAATGCCATCGCAGGTCTGCTTTTCGTAGCTCCGTTTATCATCGGATTCCTTCTGTTCCTTCTGTATCCCCTCGGATTGTCATTTGCCATGACATTCTGTAAAGTAGACGCCATTCCCGGTTCGGGTCTGCGCCTTACATGGAACAATTTCGATAACTACAACAAGATTTTCCGTGTTGAACCCGAGTTCACACAGTACCTCTGGGATGAAGTGAAACGTATGGCGCTGTTCGTGCCCGGCATTCTGGTGTTCAGTTTCTTTATGGCTATATTGCTGAACCAGGAATTCAAGGGACGTGCGATGGTCCGTGCGATCTACTTCCTTCCGGTTATCCTTTCCGCCGGTATCTTTGTCGGTCTGGAATCGAACAACGCGCTGCTTGCCAGCGTAAAGGATGCGGCGAAGAGCGAGAGCAGTCTTTCCACCATCACAACGACGCTGGAGAACATCCTGCTAACCGGTGAGACCGGTAACAAGTTCTTCCAATACGTCATTGATATCGTCGGCCAGGTGTATGATATCGCCATGGCCTCCGGAATCCAGATCATTATCTTCCTGTCCGGATTGCAGACCATTCCGCCGAGCATGTTCGAGGCGGCCAAGATCGAGGGCTGCACCAGTTGGGAGAGTTTCTGGAAGATTACCTTCCCGTTGATCGGTTCCATGATCCTTGTCAATGTTGTCTACACGCTTGTGGATTTCTTCACGAGAACTGACAGCCAGTTGATGACGCTGTTTGACCAGACGCTTCTTCAGAGATTTGAATACGGAAAGGTCGCTGCGATGTCGTGGGTGTATTTCATGATCATCGCGGTAATCCTGGGAATCGTCATGCTGATTTTCTCGAGGAGGGTATACTACTATGACTAAAGCGGAAAGAGAAAACTTTTGGGAACGAAACCGAAAGTCCGGCGGCTACCTTCTTCGCAAGAGAGTGCGCGGATTCCTGTTTCGTTTCGCTCGGGCCGTTCTGCTTTTCGGCCTTTGCTTCCTGATCCTTCAGCCGCTGCTGAACAAGTTGGCGATTACCCTTCGCTCGGATGCCGATCTGTACGATCCTACGATCATCACGATCCCGAGACATTTTTCGGTGGAGTCCTACAAGTTCGCATGGAAGATCATGTCCGCATCGACTGCGATGATCAGCTCCATGAAACTCGCGATTGCGGTTTCCCTGTGCCAGGTGCTCTCCAGCACCCTGATCGGATACGGCTTTGCACGGTATAAGTTCCCGTTCAAGCGTCTCCTGTTCGGATTCGTCGTGCTGACGATCATCGTGCCTCCGGCAACGCTGGTTACGCCTCTGTACCTTTACGTACAGCGTATCGACTTCTTCGGCATCATCAAGGCAATCCGCGGCGAGGCATTGAACCTCCACGGTTCCTGGGTTCCTTACATCCTGATGTGTCTGACCGGTACCGCTTACAAGTCCGGCTTGTACATCTACCTGCTCCGCCAGCATTTCCGTAATGAGCCTAAGGAGTTGGAAGAGGCAGCCTACGTTGACGGCTGCGGAAGACTCCGCACCTTCTTCCAGATCCTGCTTCCCGGCGCTGTGCCGATCATGGTTTCTGTCGGATTGTTCGCGTTTGTATGGCAGTGGACCGATAAGACGTACTCCATGGTATTCTTCCCGAACACCAGCTGGACGCTTCTTTCCCATAGCCTTTACAACATCGCAGGTTCCATCGAAGGTTATTACCGAAGTCTCTACGGTGATGCGGCGAAAGCACCCCAGGCGTTTACCAACCAGATCACCGCAGCCGGCGTTATGATCGCGCTGGTGCCGCTGCTGATCATCTACGTGATCGCCCAGAAGAATTTCGTGGAGAGTATTTCCCAAAGCGGTATCAAGGCCTGATCACAGAGCTTTACGAAGCGGTGTTTTGACACGTTCTTCGTAAAAAAGTACAAAAAAACAGTGGAAATTATGAAAAAACTGTGATATACTTCAAATTAAGATGTTTTCGGTATGTCCTGAGAACATTTTAAGATACTATTTTTCAAGGAGGAGCTTATAATGAGCACTATCAAGAAAATGCTGCTCGTTGCGGTGGTTTGCATGGCTTTACTCGGCCTTGCTGCGTGCACGAAGAACGAAACCAAGAATGACACGCCGGCAACCAACACACCTACGACGGCAGCAGCTGCAGATCCTACGGCTACACCTACACCGGATGTACCGGATCGTGATCTGAAGGGTTTGGAAGTTGTCATTTCGAACTGGTGGGAAAAGGCTGACTACAACGTACCTCAGAACGAAGCTGATGAAAGCTTCTGGAACTGGCAGAATTCTCAGATGAAGAAGTACAATTACAAACTTACCCTCAAGGGTGAAGGTAAGAAGCGTGACGGTACTGAAGTTCCTGAGTTGGCTAGTGGTTACGGTTGGAACGATGAAGCTCAGAACAACCTTCTCGCTATCACCGAGGACAAGCCTCTTGGAAGCATCGTAACATTTGACTACAGATTCATCGGCGCTCTGATGGATTCTGAGGAAATGCTTTTCTGCGACATCTCCAAGCTTTCCGAGTTCAACTTCCAGGATAAGAAGTGGAACCAGGGTGTCATCAAGCTCATGACGGTCGGTGACGGAATCTACGGTTGGAACGTAGGTAACGAGCCCAGAACCGGTATCTTCTTCAACAAGGATAAGATGAATCAGATCCTTGGCGAAGGCGCCGGCGAGAAGCCTTACGACCTTCAGGCTAAGGGCGAGTGGAACTGGGATAACTTCAAGGCTCTTGCTCAGTCCCTGACAACAAAGAACGCTGACGGTACGACTGCTACCTACGGCTTTGCTTCTCAGCAGTCCGTATTCTTCGAGATGGCTTGGGTTTCCAATGGTCATGGCATTACCACGAAGGATGCTTCCGGCCGTTTCACCAGCAACCTTACCAGCAGCGACATCCAGGGTGACATGGAGTGGGCTTATTCCTTCTATGATGACGGTATCATGCGTCGTCAGAACGAGGAAGAGGCTGCAGCAGGTCAGTGGAACTACTTTGAGTTCATGTTCCAGAGACAGGAAGCTATCATGCTTGCGTACGATGAGTACAAGGCTTCTGAGTTCGTAGAAGTTAAGGACGGCGTTCGCGCTTACGACTTCGACTACGGCTTCGTATGCTTCCCTAAGGGACCGAAGGTAGACAACTACGTATGTGTTGCAAGAGAGAACATCCTTGCAATCCCTGCATGCACCGACAACAAGAAGAACCTTGCTGACATCGCTTTCGTTTACAACATCTACACTGACAAGACTCCGGATCAGGTTGATGACCCGAACTCCTGGAAGCTTCAGTACGAGAAGTTGTTCCGCGATAAGAGAGCGGTTGATGAGACCCTCGATTACATGATCAACAAGACCACGCCTGTTGTTGAGGCTAGCTACATTGTTCCTGGTCTTTGGGACAACAGCAACGGTGTTATTCAGGTATCCATGCTTTACAGCATTGATAGCCCTGACAAGCGCCCGGCTCAGACTCTTGAAGAAGTTAGCTCCCGTGTTCAGGAGTGCATCAACGACTTCAACGCTAAGAGAGTTAAGTAATTGAAATCTCGGTAACGAGATGACTAAGGGGTTGTCCCGTTGGGACAGCCCCTTAACTTTTTCTGCAGATAAGGAGAAACCGTATGACGGAGAAAGCATGGCTGGATGAAAGCAAGACTTTCGAAGAGAGGGCACAGGCCCTGGTGGGAGAAATGACGCTGGAGGAGAAGGTGTTTCAGACGCTTTTTAATGCCCCTGCAATTGAGAGACTGGGAGTCCCTGCGTACAACTACTGGAACGAGGCTCTTCATGGGGTAGCCCGCGCAGGAGTGGCGACCGTGTTCCCTCAGGCGATCGGCCTTGCCGCGTCCTTTGACGAGGACCTGCTGGAAACCGTCGCAGACACCATCTCCACGGAAGCAAGAGGGAAATTTTCGATGCAGCAGGAGTTCGGCGACACCGACATCTATAAGGGACTCACCTTCTGGTCGCCGAATGTCAACATTTTCCGTGACCCCCGCTGGGGAAGAGGCCATGAAACCTTCGGCGAGGATCCGTACCTGAGCGGAAGACTCGGCGTGCGCTTTATCCGCGGCATGCAGGGAAACGACGAAAAATATATGAAGGTTGCAGCATGCGCGAAGCATTTTGCGGTTCACAGCGGCCCGGAGGACCAGCGCCACAGCTTTAACGCCGTCGTATCCGAGCAGGATCTGAGGGAGACCTACCTTCCGGCGTTCCATGCCTGTGTTACGGAGGGAAAGGTAGAGGCCGTGATGGGGGCCTACAACCGTACAAACGGCGAAGCCTGCAACGGCAGCAAGAAGCTTCTTGTGGATATTCTCCGGGGCGAGTGGAAATTCGGCGGCCATGTGACCTCCGATTGCTGGGCCCTCAAGGATTTCCATGAGTTCCACATGGTTACGAAGAACCAGGAGGAGACGGTTGCCCTGGCCATGAACTGCGGCTGCGACCTCAACTGTGGAAATCTTTACGTGCATCTACTGCAGGCGGTGCGTGACGGCCTTGTGGAGGAATCCACCATCGACCGCGCCGTGACGAGACTGTTCACGACACGCATGAAGCTCGGCCTTTTCGACAAAAAGGAAGAGGTCCCGTATGCCTCCATCGGATATGATCAGGTGGACACGGCGGCCAACCGTGCCCTCAATCTCGAGGCGAGCCGCAGGACGATCTGCCTTCTGAAAAATGCCGGCAATCTGCTTCCTCTTGATCTGTCAAAAATCCGGACCATCGGCGTGATCGGCCCGAACGCCGATAACCGCAAGGCCCTTGTCGGAAACTATGAGGGAACCGCATCCGAGTATGTGACCGTGCTCGAGGGAATCCGGGAGGCAGCCGGTGACAACGCACGGATCCTGTTCTCCGAGGGGTGCCATTTGTTCCGCGACCGCATTCAGGGCCTGAGCCGCGGAAATGACCGCATGGCCGAGGCTAAGGCTGTTGCGGAGATGAGCGATGTTGTCATCGCGGTGATGGGACTGGATCCCGGCCTGGAAGGCGAGGAAGGCGACCAGGGCAATGAGTTTGCCTCCGGCGATAAGCCGAATCTTGAACTTCCGGGTCTGCAGGAGCAGGTTCTGAAAACGCTGGTTGAGAGCGGTAAGCCTGTGGTTCTCGTTCTGCTTGGCGGAAGCGCCATCGCGGTCCCGTACGCGGATGAGAACATCCCGGCGATCCTTGACGCCTGGTATCCCGGCGCACAGGGCGGACGGGCAGTGGCCGATATCCTCTTCGGAAAGGCGTGCCCGGAAGGAAAGCTGCCGGTGACGTTCTACCGCACCACGGAGGAGCTTCCGGCATTTACCGAGTATGCGATGAAGGGCCGCACGTACCGGTACATGAAACAGCCTGCCCTGTATCCGTTCGGATACGGTCTGTCGTATACCACATGGTCGCTCTCCGATGTGAAAACCGAAGGTTCCGTCGATACCGGCGTCGTCTGCCGGGCGGTTCTGACAAACACCGGGAAGATGGCAGGAGCACAGACGGTTCAGGTTTACGTAAAGGCGCCGTTGGAGGACGGTCCGAATACGCAGCTCAAGGGTCTTCGGAAGGTACGGCTTCAGCCCGGAGAATCTGCAGAAGTTACGATTTCTCTTGATAAGGAAGCCTTCGGCGTATATAATAATAGCGGTGTGCGCGTACTCCTTCCGGGAGAATACCGGATTTACATCGGCATTTCCCAGCCGGACGGCAGAAGCGCGGATCTGTTGGGGGCAGCACCGGAAGAAATTCGTTTGATCCGCGAAGGTGCGGAAACAGTTATCAACGGGTAACCATAGTTGGAACGCCGTTGTCAGGAAAGAGTTAAGGGCGGAGGATGCTATGAATATTGACGACATCATGAATGAAAATATAGAGGATGTGGTTCGCGTTGCCGTGATGGAGCGCGTGCATCTTCCGAAGTCCGAGCTGGAGGCGGAGACGGCGCCTAAGAAAGCTGCGCCGAAGAAAGCGGTTCCGGCACCGGAGGAAACGCCGGTATCTCCTGCCGAGGCTGATGTTGCGGAAACTCCGGTTGATGAAGCTGCTGTCGACACTCCCGCTGACGAGGTCTCCGAAGCTGACTGCCCTGCCGGGGCAGAGGCTGTCCGTGATGTTCCTTCCGTTGACGATCTCGACGATGATGATCTTGCTGATGATATCGACGATGATGATCTTGCCGATGAGGTTTCCGATGACGGCAGCCTTGCCGGGGATGATCCCGGCGAGGGTGACCTTGCCGATGAGGATTCCGGCGACGATGACCTTGCTGACGAAGACTCCGACGACGATCTCGACGACGACGATCTCGATGATGACGACGATGACGACGAGGCCACGGAGGAAGAAATCTACGCGGCACGAGCCAGAAAACGCGAACAGGACAAACGGTACGAGTCGGAGAAATATGATCCGGACGAATACAACCCGGATGAGTTTTTCAAGGCGAAGGAAGCTCCGAAGAAGTACGGGATGAAGGGATTTCTCGGAGACGCCATTTTCCTTGTGGTGGCGATGGCAGTTATCGTGTTGTTCTTCTACATTTTCCCACCTTATATCGTGGACGGGCCGTCCATGGAGAAGACGCTTTCCGACCGTGCATTCGGCTTTGGATGCCGGTTTGACACGCCGGACCGCGGCGACATTGTGATCGTCAATACCGGGGACCGTGCAACGGGAACGGACGGAGCATATTTCATCAAGCGTGTCATCGGCATACCCGGCGATACCATCCGCTGCGTCTATGAGGAATACGATTACGACGTAACGCTCTCCGACGGGTCTGTGGTTGTCGCAGGCGGAAAGGTTTACCGCGTATACCGAAACGGTGAACTTCTGGACGAGCCGTACGTATGGTTCGGCGGTAACAGCATCGCCAGGGAAGTCGAGGAGGTCACCCTCGGCAAGGATGAGTATTTCATCATGGGCGATAACCGGTTCAACTCCAACGACAGCCGTGCGTTCGGGCCGGTGAAAAAGTCGGACATCAAGTGCACCATGATTGTTTTCCTCCACGGAAAACACAACCCCTAAGTAAGAGTTTGTCGCTTTACATTCCGAGCGGCCTCTGATATAATAACTGCGGTGTTCCATACGGAACGATTCCGATATCAAGACACAGAAAGGAAGATACGGTTATGGCATTAGTCACAACAAAAGAAATGTTTGCCAAGGCTTACAACGGCGGTTACGCCATCGGTGCCTTCAATGTAAACAACATGGAAATTGTTCAGGGTATCACGGAAGCAGCCGGCGAGCTGAACAGCCCGGTTATCCTTCAGGTTTCCAAGGGTGCGCGCGCGTACGCGAACCACACTTATCTCGTAAAGCTGGTTGAGGCAGCGGTTATCGAGAATCCTCAGATTCCGATCGCTCTTCATCTGGATCACGGCGATACCTTCGAGCTTTGCAAGTCCTGCATCGACGGTGGTTTCACCTCCGTTATGATCGACGCTTCCTCGAAGTCCTTCGAGGACAACATCGCTCTTACCAAGCAGGTTGTTGAGTACGCTCACGACCATGGCGTAGTGGTAGAGGCTGAACTCGGTACCCTCGCAGGTATCGAGGATGAGGTCGTTGTAGAGTCCGGTAAGGAAAGCTACACCCGTCCTGAGGAGGTTGAGGAGTTCGTTGGCAGAACAGGCTGCGACTCTCTGGCAATTGCCATCGGTACCTCCCATGGCGCATACAAGTTCACTGCTGCTCAGTGCACGAGAAATGCAGACGGCATCCTTGTTCCGCCGCCGTTGCGCTTCGACGTACTTGAGGAGTGCATCAAGAGACTGCCCGGTTTCCCGATCGTTCTCCACGGTTCGTCCTCCGTTCCTCAGGAGTTCGTAAAGATGGTTAACGAGTACGGCGGCAACATGCCTGACGCCGTAGGTATTCCGGAGGAGCAGCTTCGTCACGCTGCCGAGCTTGCTGTCTGCAAGATCAACATCGACTCCGACATCCGTCTTGCGATGACCGGTAACATTCGTAAGTATTTTGCTGAGCATCCGGATCACTTCGATCCCCGCCAGTATCTGAAGCCCGCACGTCAGGCTGTCAAGGATATGGTTGCTCACAAGATTAAGTATGTTCTCGGATCGGACAACAAGATCTGATTTTGAACGATGGAATCACGGCCCCCGACGATACGCTGTGGCGCGTCTGTCGGGGGCTTTTTGAAAACAGCGGCGGAGACACCCCTTCTGCCGCGGAGAGTCAGGAAAGCGGAGAACTATGAAACAGGGATGGAGGAATCCAATGAGAAGAGGATTTGCTGCGGTTATTTTCCTTATCTGCGCCGTGATGCTTACAGCCTGCGGCGATGACAAGATGACGCCGCAGAGCGAGAACAAGAAGGGACTCAGCTACTACGAGGCGGGAGACTACGTGAAGGCCGCGGAGTATTTCATCAGGGCGATCGAGCTGGACGACACCGACATGGAGGTGCGCAACAACTACGGTATGACCCTGCTGCAGCTGAAACTGTACGATGACGCCCTTGCTCAGTTTGAGGTCGTGCTCACAAACAGCGCGTCCACATCGAAGGACTATGAGAAGCTGAACAAGTTTGCCATCCGCGGGAAGGGTCTTGTGTACATCCAGAAGCAGAGCTACACGAATGCCCTGACCTGCTTCAACAACGCCCTGGACATCAAGGTTGAGAGCGGCTGGGATATCGATATCCTGCACTACAAGGCCAATACGCTGGAGTGCATGGGGTACCGGACGTCGGCGATCGACATTTACACGGAGATCCTCGACAAGAGCAAGGACAACGTGAACGCCTACTTAAGCCGCGCGAACCTGTATCGCCTGGAGGAGAAGTACCCGGAGGCGGTTGCGGACTATGAGAAGGCGCTGGAGCTCTCGGACGGCAGCTACCGTTCCTATATCGGACTGTACACCTGCTACGTGACCATGGGGCGCGAGGATGAGGCGAAGGCCCTGCTGGACAAGGCGGCAAGACTGCAGGTGAAGACCAACGAGGACAAATACTACCTCGGGCAGGTCCATTTCTATCAGGGAAACTACAAGTCCGCGAAGATCGAGATGGAGTACGCCCTCGACATGGGCTACCATGAGGCGGATTATTTCCTGGGCGAGATTGCCCTGGCGAACAAGGAATACGAGAATGCGGTCGCGCACTATGAGCAGTACCGCGCAAACAGTGCGGTGGAGTCTCCCACGGTATGCAACCAGGAGGCGGTCTGCTACCTTGCGCTGTTTGATTTTGAAAAAGCCCAGATGATGCTGGATATCGGACTCGGCGTTCCCGGGTCGCCTGCAAGGCGGCAGATCCTGCGCAACCAGGTTGCGCTTTACGAGGAACAGAACGAGCTGATGAAGGCGTATACGACGCTGCAGGAGTACATTGTGAGTTACCCCGAGGATATCGAGGCAACCAACGAGTACAAGTTCTTAAAAAAGCGTCTCGGATTGTCGCAGTAATTCCGGCACCGTTTGGGGGAAAGTAAGGAGAAGAAACAGCGGAATGTACGAAACCGGAGAAGAACTTGAGAAAGTCCTGCTTGTTGCCGTCGCGGAGGATAGCGCGGACGGCAGCGCCCTCAGCGTGCAGGACTCTCTGGACGAGCTCGAGGAGCTCATAAAGACGGCGGGGGCGGTATCCGTCGGGCGGCTTGTGCAAAACCGCGAATCCGCCCATCCCGGAACGTATCTGGGGAAGGGAAAGCTTGAGGAGCTTGCGGAATTGCTTGCCGAAACCGGTGCCAGCGGGATTGTCACCGATGATGAACTCACGCCGGTACAGATGAAAAATCTGGAGGACGCACTGTCGTGCAACGTCATGGACCGCACGATGGTGATATTGGATATTTTCGCGCAGCACGCGATGACGGGAGAGGGAAAGCTTCAGGTGGAACTGGCGCAGCTTCGGTACCGTTCCTCACGTCTTGTGGGCATGGGCCGGGCGATGTCCCGTCTCGGCGGCGGGATCGGCACGAGAGGCCCCGGCGAGAAGAAACTCGAGGTGGACCGCCGCGTCATCCGGAACCGCATAGCCCAGCTCAACCGGGAGCTGAAGGAAGTGGTGAAAAACCGGGATCTCCGCAGGGAGCAGCGGAAGCGCTCCGCGATCCCCGTCGTGGCCATTGTCGGCTATACCAACGCAGGCAAATCCACCCTGTTAAACCGGCTGACGGACGCCGGCGTCCTGTCGAAGGATGCGCTGTTTGCAACCCTTGATCCCACCACCAGGAACTTCAAACTGCCCAACGGGCAGGAGGTGCTGTTCACGGACACGGTAGGATTCATCCGGAAACTCCCGCACCATCTGATCGACGCTTTCCGTTCCACCCTTGAGGAGGCGAAGTATTCCGACCTGATCCTCCATGTCGTGGACGCGTCGAACCCTAACGCCGACGAGCAGATGGCGGTGGTGTATGACACGCTGAGAAGACTTGAGATCGGAGACCGCAAGGTCATTACGGCGATGAACAAGCAGGATCTCGTCACCGATGCGGTGTGGAAGGACCGGACGGCCGAACGCACCGTGCGCATCTCCGCGAAGACCGGAGACGGGATCCCGGAACTTTTGGACGCCATCTCGGAGGTTTTGCTGGAGGGAAAGGTGTACATCGAGCGGGTGTACGCTTACGATGAGATCACCAAGCTGCAGGGAATCCGCAAGTACGGGCAGCTCCTCTCGGAGGAGTATGTCGCGGACGGGATCTCCGTGAAGGCGTACGTTCCGCAGGACCGGAGGGACCTTCTGTAACCGTGAGGCAGCCCGGAGGGAATCGAAGACCGACAGGCAGCCGGTGACCACAAGAGATTGTGTCACAAACCGGAAAATGAGGCTGAAAACAGACGCCCGAAAGGCATTGCTTTTCGGGCGTTTTCCTTGATTTTACAGGCATTTTCCGAGGTTTCGGGCACCTTTTCGAAATCCGCACTAATGCTGTAGAACCACAATATATAGTGAACCAATTCACAAAATGTTCAATATTTTGTTGACAGTGCAAAATGCCTGTGCTATGATGTAGACAATCGCCCGCAGGGGCAAAATTGAGGTGAAATACAAAGAAAAAGGAGAGAGTGGTGTTATGATCCAGGTAGCAAAACGTAACGGGGAATTAAAGGAATTTGACCTGCACAAGATTGACGCGGCTATCGAAAAAGCATTCAAAGCGACCAACAAGGAGTATACCTCCGACATTATCAGTCTGCTGTCGCTTCGCGTTACGGCGCAGTTTCAGCATAAAGTAGAGAACGGGGTTATCGGCGTTGAGGACATCCAGGACAGCGTTGAGCATGTTCTGGAGCAGACCGGTTACACCGACGTTGCGAAGGCGTACATCCTGTACCGCAAGCAGCGCGAGAAGCTGCGTGAGATGAAGTCCACGATCCTTGACTACAAGAAGATCGTGAACAGCTACGTCCATGAGGAGGACTGGCGTGTGAAGGAGAATTCCACCGTGACGTATTCCGTCGGCGGTCTGATCCTGCACAACTCCGGTTCCATCACGGCGAACTACTGGCTCTCTGAGATCTACGACACCGAGATCCGCGAGGCGCACAAGAACGCTGACATCCATATCCATGACCTGTCCATGCTGACCGGTTACTGCGCAGGGTGGTCTTTGAAGCAGCTGATCATGGAAGGCCTCGGCGGAATCCCCGGCAAGATCACTTCGTCCCCGGCGAAGCATCTCTCGACGCTCATGAACCAGATGGTCAACTTCCTCGGTATCATGCAGAACGAGTGGGCAGGCGCACAGGCATTTTCCTCCTTTGACACCTATCTTGCACCGTTCGTAAAGATTGACAACCTCTCCTACAAGGAAGTCAAACAGTGCATTCAGAGTTTCGTGTACGGCGTGAACACGCCGAGCCGCTGGGGCACGCAGGCGCCGTTCAGCAACATCACTCTCGACTGGACCGTGCCTGCCGATATGGCAGAGCTTCCGTGCCTCGTCGGCGGTGAGGAGCTCGACTTCTGCTACAAGGATTGCAAGAAGGAAATGGACATGGTGAACAAGGCGTTCATCGAGACCATGGTGGAAGGTGACGCCAACGGCCGCGGCTTCCAGTATCCGATCCCGACCTACTCCATCACGAAGGATTTCGACTGGTCCGATACGGAAAATAACCGCCTTCTCTTCGAGATGACCGCAAAATACGGCACCCCGTACTTCAGCAACTACATCAACAGCGACATGCAGCCCAGCGACGTTCGTTCCATGTGCTGCCGTCTGCGCCTTGACCTTCGCGAGCTCCGCAAGAAGACCGGCGGTTTCTTCGGTTCGGGCGAGAGCACCGGTAGTATCGGCGTTGTGACGATCAATATGCCGCGTATCGCATACCAGGCAGCTGACGAGGCGGATTTCTACAAGAGACTTGACCGTCTGATGGATATCTCGGCACGTTCCCTGAAGGTGAAGCGTACCGTCATCACGAAGCTTCTGAACGAGGGTCTGTATCCCTATACCAAGAGATACCTCGGAACCTTCGACAATCATTTTTCGACCATCGGTCTTGTAGGTATGAATGAAGCCGGTTTGAACGCGAAGTGGATCGGCAAGGACATGACCACCCCGGAGACGCAGGAGTTTACGAAGCAGGTTCTCAACCACATGCGCGAGCGTCTCAGCGACTATCAGGAGATGTACGGCGACCTGTACAACCTCGAGGCTACGCCTGCTGAGTCGACATCCTACCGTCTTGCGAAGCACGACCGCGAGCAGTTCCCGGATATCCTCACCGCAGGTGCACCCGGCGAGACTCCGTACTACACCAACAGCTCGCATCTTCCGGTAGGCTACACCGACGATGTGTTCTCGGCACTGGATATTCAGGACAAGCTCCAGACCCTTTACACCTCCGGAACCGTGTTCCATTGCTTCCTCGGCGAGAAGCTGCCGGATTGGCAGGCGGCTGCGAAGCTGGTTCGCACCATCGCCGAGAATTACGAGCTTCCGTACTATACCATGTCCCCGACGTACTCCGTATGTGCGGATCACGGCTATCTCACCGGCGAGGTCAAGACCTGTCCTCACTGCGGAAAGCCTACTGAGGTTTACAGCCGTATCACCGGTTACTATCGTCCGGTTCAGAACTGGAACGAAGGTAAGTCCCAGGAGTACAAGGATCGTCTGACCTACAACCTTTCGGACTTCAATGCCGGCAGATGCTGCACGGGCGGCGGAGTTGTCCTTAAGCCGGAGGATGTAAGTTCTACTATTGTAGAAACTAAGGCAGAAGAGACCTTTGCGGCAGTAGTTCCCGAGGTCGCAGCACAGACCGCTCCGGCGGAAGCAGCAGCTGCTGCTGCGGATGCTGCTGAGGTGATCAAGGAGGCAGCTCTCACGGAGGCTGTGGCGGCAGCGGCAGAGCCGATCGCGGATATCGCACCGGCTGCTCCGGCCGAGGAGACCATGGTTGTGACTGACAACAAGGGTCAGCTTCTCCTCTTCACGACACAGAAGTGCCCGAACTGTAAACTTGCCAAGGAGTTCCTGAGCGGCGTTGATTACACGGTTGTGGACGCCGAGGAGAACAGCGATCTGGCGATGAAGTACGGGATCATGCAGGCGCCGACGCTGGTCGTTCTCGAGGATGACAAGGTCGAAAAATACGCTAACGCTTCCAACATCCGCCGCTATGTGAACGAGCACTCGGCGAAGTAATTCCCCGGGACTTCAGGAGTATCGGAAAGTATCAAATATCATACGCAGACGGACCGGCTCTCGGACGGAGAAACCGGTCCGTCTTATTAGAAGAACATTTTCCGCGGAGGTTACCGCCGCGGGATCGGAGGAGGGTGAAAACATGAGCTACGCAGATGATGTTTTTATCAAAATGTGCCGGGATATCATCGACAACGGCACGGATACGAGAGGGGAAAATGTCCGTCCCCACTGGGAGGACGGGGAACTTGCATATACGGTGAAGAAGTTCGGTGTTGTCAACCGGTATGACCTCTCGAAGGAATTTCCGGCGCTCACGCTCCGCAAGACGCCCATCAAGTCGGCGACGGAGGAGCTTCTGTGGATCTGGCAGAAGAAGAGCAACAACATCAACGACATGAGCCTTCACATCTGGGATTCCTGGGCGGATGAGACCGGTTCCATCGGCAAGGCCTACGGCTACCAGATGAGCGTGAAGCACCAGTATAAGGAAGGCCTGTTCGATCAGGTGGACCGCGTGATCTACGACCTGAAGCACACGCCGTTTTCCCGCCGGATTCTCACGAACATCTATGTGCATCAGGACCTGCACGAGATGAATCTGTATCCCTGTGCCTACAGCATGACCTTCAACGTGACCATGCCAAAGGACGGGGGCAAGCTTGTTCTCAACACCATCCTGAACCAGCGCTCCAACGACGTTCTTGCGGCCAATGCATGGAACGTATGCCAGTATGCAGTTCTCACTCACATGATCGCTCAGGTGTGCGACATGCAGGTCGGTGAGTTTGTCCACGTCATCGCGGACGCCCACATCTACGACCGCCACATTCCGCTGGTGGAGAAGCTGATCGCGCAGCCGACACACCCGGCGCCGAAGTTCTGGCTCAACCCGGAGATCAAGGATTTCTATCAGTTCACCAAGGCTGACGTCGCGCTTCAGGACTACGAGTTCAACGAGTGGAACGAGAAGATTCCCGTGGCGGTGTGAATTACAAACACGAGCAAGAAGCGATGCGAAGCAGCGCGGGATTGCGAGTGGTTGTCGAATTGCGGGAGCGCGGAAGCGCGGAGCAATTCGGTTATCATTAAGAAGCGGCCTCTTGATTTTCCGGTGACGGAATGGTATTATAAACGTGTGAAGCAAAGGCGTTTCACCCGAAGAGGGTGGAGCGCCTTTTTCTCGTTTCAGGGTTTGCGACAGCAGATCCGTCTGCGCGGAAGAATAGATGGAGACACCGCCGAAGGGCGGGTCGGGAAGGGGTTTATCGTGGCAGCATTTGACAAGGTAAAAAGCGGAATTCCGGAGATGGACGAGGCACTTGACTATATACGTCTGGGAGATAATGTGGTATGGCGCGTGTCGGAACTCTCGGAGTTTAAGCTCTTCATGGAGCCGTACATCCGGCAGGCCAAGGAGGACAAGCGAAATATCATCTACTTCCGGTTCGCAAGCCACGAGCCGCTTCTTGAGGACTGCCCGGAGATCAAGACCATCGAAGTGCCGCTCAACCACCGGTTTGAGAATTTTACGATGGACATCCACAACCTGATCGAGCGGGAGGGGAAGGATGCATTTTACGTGTTTGACTGCCTCTCGGAGCTGCAGACCGCGTGGGCCACGGACCTGATGATGGGCAACTTCTTCCGCGTGACCTGCCCGTTTCTGTTTATCCTCGACACGGTGGCCTTCTTCCCGATCATCCGGGGGAAGCACTCGGTGCAGGCCATCAACAAGATCCTGAACACGACGCAGCTGTTCTTCGACGTGTACTCGGATTCGAAAAATGTCTACGTCCGCCCGGAGAAGGTGTGGAACCGAAACTCCGACACCATGTTCCTGCCGCACACCTACGATCCCGCGACAGGGGCTTTCCGGCCGATCCTTGACGGAGTGATCTCCTCCCGGTTTTACCAGACGTTAGGGCGGGCGCAGCGCTCCGCCGAGGAGCAGTACTCCGACTCCTGGGACCGGTTCTTCAACCGCACGAAGCTGCAGCACGAGGCCGGACTGGATGTGACGGAGAGCTGCTCGCGGATGTGCAACATCATGATGACCCGCGACGGGAAAATGCGCGAGATGGTGAAGCGGCATTTTACGCCGGAGGATTATTTTGCGGTGCGGGACCACATGGTCGGGACGGGAATGATCGGCGGCAAGGCCTGCGGAATGCTTCTTGCCCGGGCGATCATCCGGAACCGCGAGCCGGACATCAGCGAGGTGCTTGAGCCCCACGATTCCTTCTATGTTGGGTCGGACCTGTATTACACCTACATCGTGGACAACAACCTTTGGGATATGCGCGTGCGGCAGCGGACGGAGGAGGGGTATTTTACTCTTGCGCAGGAGTTCGCGGAGAAACTGATGAACGGCAGCTTCTCGGACGCGATGAAGGAGCAGTTTACGAGGATCATCGAGTACTACGGGCAGGACCCGTACATCATCCGTTCCAGCAGTATCCTGGAGGACGGCTTCGGCAACGCATTTGCCGGCAAATACGAATCCGTCTTCTGCGCAAACCGCGGCACCCTTGAGGAGCGGCTTGCGGAGTTTGACAACGCGGTGAAAATCGTGTACGCCAGTACCATGGGACTCTCCGCCCTTGACTACCGCAAGCGGCGCGGGCTTGACAAGAGGGATGAGCAGATGGCGCTTCTCATACAGCGCGTGTCGGGTTCCTATTACGGGCTCAATTACATGCCCTGTGCGGCCGGCGTCGGGTACTCTTACAGCCCGTACCGGATCATGAAGGACAGCGACCCGACGGCGGGAATGCTGCGGCTTGTCATGGGGCTCGGCACCTCGGCCGTGGATCGGACGGAGGGGTCGTACCCGAGGGTTGTGAACCTCGATATGCCGGAGAAGACCTCCTATTCCTCTTCCGCGGACAAACACAAATTTTCCCAGGGCAAGGCGGAGGTCATCGACATGACGGCGCACACGCTCCTGAAGCGGACCTACGATGAGCTGGCGCCGGATATCCCGAAGTATCTGGAGAAGATCCTTTTAGAGCACGATTACGACGCCGAGCG
>JAGCVY010000089.1 GCA_017962105.1 Lachnospiraceae bacterium | reverse complement strand
GTCCGGTTTCATCGTCCACTCCTCGGAGTTCTCGGGATCCCTCTCAGGCACAGCCGTCTGGGATTCCTCTGTGTCATTTCCGCCGTCGGGAGTTCCCCCCGGCGTTTCTGCGGACTCCGGCGACACCGTCGGCTCCTGTGTCGTTGTGGGTTCCGGGGTCGGTGTCGCAGTGGGTTCCGGCGTGGCGGAAGGCTCCGGCGTCGGGGTTGCGGTAGGTTCCGGTGTGGCCGTGGGCTCCGGTGTTGCAGTGGGCTCCGGTGTTGCGGTGGGCTCCGGTGTTGCAGTAGGCTCCGGTGTGGCTGTAGGCTTCGGTGTCGGAGTTTTCGTCGGCACCGGTGTCGGCGTCTTGGCAGGCTTCGGAGTCGGTGTCTTGGTCGGTTTCGGGGTAGGTGTCTTGGTCGGCACTGCTGTCGGCTTCGGTGTCGGTGTCTTGGTCGGTACCGCAGTGGGTTTCGGCGTCGGCGAATTGGTCGGTACTGCTGTGGGCTTCGGAGTCGGTGACTTCGTCGGCACAGCAGTGGGTTTCGGCGTCGGCTCCTTACTCGGCACCGCGGTCGGCTTCGGCGTCGGCGAATTGGTCGCCGAGGTGCTGCCGTTGCCTACAATGGTGAAGGTTCCTACATATTTACCTGTATAATTCCCCATGCCGGTTATGGTAAAGGTTGCGGTTCCGGGGCCGTTATTGTTCGTGAAAACAATATCGTAGTCCTCCCCTTCCTTCAGCTTCTTCCCGTTAAATGTCAGGACGAAGCTTATGGTGACCGGCGACCCGTAATATGTCTGGGGCGATATCTCCCCAAACTGCAGTTTGGACAGATCCAGTCCGACTACCGTTACCTTCATGCCTGCGGTAGCGGTCTGCCCCTTGTATTTGACGGTTGCCGTCAGCTGCGCCTCTCCCGGGCTTCCGGCGACAAACTTCGTGCCCGAAATCTTGGCCACCGATTCATTGCTGGAACTCCAGGTAACCGTATACTCGGAGGATGCGATTTCCAGACCCGGACAAAGCTTGTCCGCATAGGAGCCGGAGGGCTTCAGTCCGATGGTCAGGTTCGGCAGATCGGCAGTCCCGCCGCTGGAAATCTCGTAGCTGGAATACTGGCTGATCACGCCGAGCTTCAGGTTGGAGGTGTCAACGGAAACCTTTTTCGTCGCGGTGGTGTCGCAGACCCCGGGGTCTGATTTGCCGCTGTTTTTAAATCCGAATTCCTGCACAAAAAGATGGACTCCGCGGAACTCGAAATGAGCGACGCCGACGCAGGTATAATCCTTGTTCAGCATATTGCGGCGATGTCCCTGGCCATCGTACTTGTCATTTTCCTCGCGCCACATTTCAAAAGCGCCGGCAGCGTTCTTCTTTCCGGTACTGATGGCGATGTTCTCCCCGTATGACTGTATCCCGTCAATCTTGAGGGAGAACGTATCGCTGCCGTCCGGCCGCACGTGGGAGTAAAACACGGCAATCTCCGCCGCCCGCTGCATTGCAATCTTCTCAAGGCCGTAATCGTAGGTCAGATTCTGCAGTCCGGTCAGCTGGATCTTCTGGGTATTATCTTTGTTCCAGTACCACGCATTCCCATCCTTGCGAAGATCGTTGATCAGCGACAGCGTTGCGCGGGACTCGGACTGGTAGTACCTGCCGGATACGGAGTAGGTCTCCACCGCGGCTTTCGACGCCGCCTTCGTGGGAACAGCAAAAAAAGCCGCCGTAAGCAGTGTCAACAACACCGCATAGGCTGCCCGCATCCATTTCTCTTTCCGAAGTTTCTTTCCCATGGGTATCCTCCGCGCAATTTCGTCTCGTTACGTGAAAAACGCTCATGCCGCAAACTGCCGACTTCCGTCCTGCGTTTATATAAGGAATTATACCGTACCCGGGCCCATGTTGCAATGACACAAGAGGCAGTTTCAGCAAACTGAAACTGCCTCTTTGGTATACTGACGGAAATAGTGTCATTTTTCGAAAAATGTCACATCGCATTCTTCTTGATATAATCAACTAGCTCATCCACCTGTGCAAAGGCGAGAGCCACAACCGTATCGGCTGCACCGTAGTAGATCGCGATCCGGCCCGTAGCAGCGTCGGTGAGGGTTGCGCACGGGAAGCACACATTCGGTACGTCGCCGACACACTCATACATGGTCTCCGGATGAAGCAGATACGGCTTGCAGCGATACAGCACCTTCCACGGCTCGTTCTTGTCCAACAGAGCGCCGCCGATGCAGTAGATCATGCCGTTGCAGGTCGTGCCGACGCCGTGGAACAGAAGAAGCCAGCAGTCGTCAAGCTCGATCGGGATCGGACCTGCGCCGAGCTTTGTCCACGCCCAGCCGGCGGGACTCATCACATGGTGATGGCAGCCCCAGTGAACCATGTCAGGGCTCTCCGAGAGGAACATCTCGCCGAACGGCGTGTGGCCGTTGTCCGAGGGACGGGAGAACATCATGTATTTGCCGTTGATCTTGCGCGGGAACAAAACGCCGTTGCGGTTGTACGGCAGGTACGCATCCGGCAGACGGTAAAACGTCCTGAAGTCATAGGAGTACGCCACGCCGATGGTCGGCCCGTAATGCTGCTCAAACGGGCTGCACCAGGTCACATAGTAGCGGTCATCGATCTTGCACACGCGGGGGTCATACCCGTTGGCAAGGCCGACACACTCGCCGGTCTTCTCGTCGTAGAGACGGAGCACCTCGTGCTCAATCTCCCAGTGGAGAGCATCCTTGCTCTTGCCGAGGAAGAGCTGCTGCTCCATCACCTTGTTGTCGCTGCGGAACACACCCACGAACGCACCGTCCTTGGGAATCACCGCGCTGTTGAAAATGCTGTTCGCCGAAGGAATATCATGCCTTCCGACGATGGGATTTTCGCTGTAACGCCACACCGGGTCGTTGCAGCCTTCCGGTCTGTCCTGCCACGGAATGTTGGGCAGATTTTCACCGATGATCATTCAACCCTCCTGTTCTGCCGGCCGCCTTACCGGTCCGACACGTGTAATTTTGCGCATATTTCAAAAGGAAGCGCTGAACAAGTCAGCGCTCTCCTATTTGGTTTCGAGTAGTGTACGTATCACTTCTCCCGCCGCCATCATTCCGGCTATCGCGGGCACATACGAGATGCTGCCCGGTGCAACCTTTCGGCGCGGTGTATTCGATCGCGTCTCCGCCGCAGCGGAATCCTCATCCCTCACGGCGATGGCTTCCTCGGTGGAATACACCACCTTACAGCGACGGATTCCCCGCTTCTTCAGTTCCCTCCGCATTACCTTCGCAAGAGGGCACATGGTTGTCTTGTAGATATCCGTTACGGTGAGTTTCGTCGGGTCCAGATGGTTGCCGGCTCCCATGCAGCTGATCACCGGCACGCCGGCTTCCTCCGCGCGGACGATCAGTTCCAGCTTAGCGGATACCGTGTCCACAGCGTCCACCACAAAATCGAAGTCCGCCAGATCGATCCCGCCGTGTTCCTCCGGAAGGTAGAACACCTCCTTCGTCTCCACGACGGCCTCGGGATTGATCCGTGCGATCCGCTCCCGCATCACTTCGGTCTTGTACCGGCCCACCGTCGTGTGGTCGGCGATGATCTGCCGGTTGATATTGGACACGTCAACCCTGTCGGCATCCACCAGAAGAAGACGCCCGATGCCGGCTCTGGCAAGGGCCTCAACGGTATACCCGCCGACGCCGCCGATGCCGAACACCGCAACAGAAGCGTTCCGCAAGCGGGAAACGCCGTCCTCACCGATCAGTCTTTCGGTTCTGCTCCACTCTTCCATATCCGGAATTCCTGTTACTCTACCTCTTTGATGACCGCTGTCTCACGGATCAGGTCCAGAACCTTGTCGTTTAAGAGGCAATACTCGATGTATTCCTTTCCGTAACTGCTCTCCAGCACCTCAATGCTCTCAAGTCCCGCACCGACACGGTACTCTTCCGCGGTCTTGGCATATTCCTCGGGGGTGAAGGTGATATTTTCCGCCTTCACGATCGCCTGAAGGGCCATGTATTCCTTCACGGACTGCTCCGCCTGCTCGCGGCACTTCTGAAGGAATCCGTTGTAATCGAGTTCCGTGGTATCATAGTACTTGTTGTACAGCTGCTCATCCGTCAGGCCGTACATCTGCGCGTACTGATGGAACTGGGACATGGAGAGATTGTAGTAGAAATCCACATCCTCGGGAAGGATCTTCGTGTATGTCGAATTGTCGATGACCGTCGTGATCAGGTAGTCCCACATCTCCTCCTCGAGATCCGCCTTCTTGTCGTCGGTGATCGCGTCGCGGAAATACTGCTTCAGGGAATCCACCGTGGTGGCATATGCGGAGAAATATCTCTTCACATACTCGTCATCGATGCCTTCCTTTTCTTTTCCAAAATAGTTCAGCGTTACCGTGAACACGGCGTCTGCTCCGGAGAGCGAAGTGTTAGGCGTGTAAGGGTTGGGGAACGTCACATTGATGTCCACCGTCGTGCCGATCTGCTTTCCGATCAGCGAGGATTCAAACCCGGGGATAAAGGAGTTCGATCCGATCTCCAGAAAATAATCCGTGTCCGTGCCGCCCTGGAAGGCTACGCCGCCGACCTTTCCTGCATAATCAATGTTGACAACATCGCCGTCTCTCACATCCGTGTGATCAGGCGTTTCATTCTTTTTGTAGTTCGGCTTCGCGGTGAGAAGCTTCGTTATCTGAGTCTCGATCTCCTCATCCGTAACCACAACCTTTTTCATGCTGTACTCAAGGCCCTTGTACTGACCTAACGTCATCTCCCCGCCGCACACATGATACGGGCTCGTCACAGTTACCGCCGTCGTAGGTGTAACGGTGGTGTTGGTAGTATTGTTCTTGGTGCAGGCCGACAGAACGCCTGTCGCAAGCACAGCCAGAACCAGTAAAATAACAGCTTTCTTCATGAATAACCTCCGTGCTGCCGTTCGCAGCCACTTCATAATATCAAACCGCCCCCGAAAAGTAAAGGCAAACTGCAAAAAGTTCACACTGCAGCGGAAAATGTTCACACTTCCCCGGAGGCGTATGCATTTTCCGCATAAAAAGCGGCCGGAGTCCTCTCCGACCGCTGTGGTTTTTCTGATGCGCCGGCCTGCATCCGAGGCATTTCCGCTCGGGGATTACTCCTGCTCCGGCTCAGACTCCGGGCGCTTCTCCTCGACAGTCTCCTTCGCTTCCTTCACATCCTTCATGTTCACTTCGTTCTGCCGTTTGGTGATGACCTTGCGGATCCGCGCAAGAACAAACGCCGACACCAGATCGGTGAAGCCGCTGTAGATCAGGCCGATCCCAATGAAGGTCATAACGGAATCGTCATCCACGAGCCACTTCATCATCAGGATGAATCCGAACGCCATGCCGATCAGGGCAATGATGGCGTGCACGATCCACGGACCGTGTTTCAAGCGCTTCATGTCAAAGCTGTTCTGAAGCTTGACGGCGCCGCTGAACAGGATCAGGAACGAGAGCGCCGTGGGAAGATACCCAACAACCTCGTCGTGCTTGATGAACAAAGAAATTCCGACGAAAATCGCCGTGAGGGCGATGGCCAGCACATAGCGCTGCTCATCGACAAGGGCTTCCTTCTTGAGATAGTCGATCAGGAAGCATACGCCTACGGCAATCGCCGCGCCCGCGAGTGTGTACCCGATGGCATCGTTCGTGATATCCGGTTTTAACAGGATCACAACGCCGATGGCAACCAGGACCGCCGAAATCAGGATGATGTCCAGCTTCATACGTTTGATAAAACTCATAGTACCACCTCCGATATCGAATCTTTTCTCCCTCAAGCCCCTCTTCGGGGCGGAAGTTCACCCGTCAGCCGCTCACGCACTGGTTCTTACCGTTGTGCTTCGCATTGTAGAGCATTTTATCGGCAACCTTGAAGAAATCCTCCGCAGTCATGGTGTACGAACTCATCTGGAAGATACCGCAGCTGAATGTGATCCTGCCGTCCAGCCACTCGTACTCCGTCTCGCGGAACTCCTCGAGGGCGTGGTTCATCATACCCGCAGCGTCCTTCACCTTGACGTTGGGGAAGATCACACTGAATTCCTCGCCGCCGTACCGGCATACGTAGTTGGAGTCGCCGCACCATTTCTGCAGCACCCGGGAGAGATTCAGGATCACCTCGTCGCCCATGTTGTGTCCGTAGGTGTCGTTCACCTTCTTAAAGTCGTCGATATCGACAACCGCCAGCGTGAGCGGTGCCTCGCCGCGGTTGCGGACAAGCGAATCCAGATATTCGTAAAATGCGGTATGGTTATAAAGGCCGGTCATGGGATCGCGCTGCAGGCGCATCTCAAGACGTGTGTTATCGCTCACGTGGCTTAAGATCACGCCGTCATTCTCCAGGGCGTATTCCATCAGGATCTCATTGCACAGGCAGCACAGAAGCAAAAGCGCCATACCGGTACACACGTCGACAATGATGCTGTCGCCGCAGGTGGGCAGCAGCTGCGCCGTTCCCACGTACTGGGCGCATGTCACCAGACACAGACCTTCCGTCACCCGGCACATCCAGCGGCGCACATACACCGTGGAGAGAGAGATCGGAACCGCAAAGGAACCGTACAAAACCGGGGATTCCGCACCGACGAAGCACACCACCGTGCACAGGACCCACATGTAGAGGATCGTCGCGAAATCCTTCCACTGCGACTTGATGTTCGGCGAGTCGAGCATCTGCCAGACCACGATATAAGACGCAGTGTAGATGACCGTCGGGATCAGCACGTAGTTCTTCATATAGAACTCGCGGGTGATATCCGCATAGCGCGTATCCACGGCGATCAGCATATAGTACTGCAGCACAAGGAGTATTAAGATCAACACGGTGACGACCAGCATGATGATCAGAAAGTGCTTATGCAATTTTTGGTATCTGCTGTCTTCCACAATCCTTTCCTCCGTACTTGTCCGGCCGGTGCCTCAGGCACTCCCGCCGAAAAACTGCTACAGGTGCAAAAGCGTCGTAGCCAATGCGAAAAATGCAACCAACGAAACCGCATCAACGATCGTTGTGATAAACGGACTCGCCATAACCGCCGGGTCAAATCCGAGTTTGCTTACGATCAGGGGCAGCGTACAGCCCAAAAGCTTGGCTGCCAGAACCGTCACCAAAAGGGTCAGGCACACCACAAGCGCCACCGGCACCGTCACGGGCTTGCCCATCAATAATTTGTCGATCAGGAAGATCTTCCCGAAGGCAACAACAGCGAGGCTGCCGCCGCACAGGAGCGCCACGCGGATCTCCTTCCAGATGATGCGCAGAATATCCGTGAATTCCACCTCTCCGAGGGAGAGGGCACGGATCACGGTAACGCTCGCCTGACTTCCGGAGTTACCGCCGGTATCCATCAGCATCGGGATGAACAAAGTCAACACCGCCTGGGTCTTCAGGGCGTCCTCAAAGGAACCGATGATCATTCCGGTAAATGTCGCGGAAACCATCAGGAGAAGAAGCCACACGATACGGGACCGGTACAGCTCCCAGGGGCTCGTACGAAGATACGCCTTCTCGGTAGGCAACATAGCGTTCATCTTCGCGAAGTCCTCTTCCGTCTCATCCTGCATGACGTCGATAGCGTCATCGACGGTGACGATACCGACGAGACGGTTCTCCGCATCCACAACGGGAAGGGCAAGGGCATCGTACTTACTGATGGTGGCTGCCACGTCCTCCTTATCCTCCAGCGTGTTCACGCTGATGACGTGGTCCTCCATGATGTCCGCGATCTTCGTCTCATGGTCCGCACACAACAGATCCTTGACCGTGACAACGCCGATCAGGTGGCTGTCGCGGTCCGTGACGTAACAGGTGTAGATCGTCTCCTTGTCGTAGGCCACCTTCCGGATCACGGAAAATGCCTCCTCCACCGTCATGTCCTGCTTCAACCGCACGAACTCGGTGGTCATGATGCTTCCCGCACTGTCCTCGGGGTACTTCAACAATTCATTGACGATCTTCCGCGCCTCCGGCGTCACGTTCTGCAGGATACGCTTGACGACATTGGCCGGCATCTCCTCAACGAGGTCGGCAGCATCGTCCATGTACAACTCGTCCAGGACGTCACGAAGCTCGAGGTCACTGAACGATTCGATCAAAATCTGCTGTAAGTCGCTGTCGAGCTCGACGAACACCTCGGCCGCCAGCTCTTTGGGCAGGATACGGAACACCACCGCATACTGCTGTTTCGGAAGTTCATCGAACAGCTCCGCGATATCGGCAGGCTCCGCCTCCCGGAGCATTTGCCGAAGCGGGGCGTACCGCTTCTCCTCGATGAGCTCCATGGCCGCATCGATATCAAGTCCTCTGGCTTCCGCCGCCTCCGCCGCGATCTCCTCGGCGGTCTTCTCTTCCGCTGCGGGTTCGGACTTCGTCACGGCCTCCGCCGCGTCTTCCGACGTATTCTCCGCGTCGTCTCCGATGGGGATGATCTCCGTCCCCTCACTGTCCTCCGGAGTTACGGCCGCAACGATCTCCTCTGCGGTCTCCTCCCCGGGAACCTCTGTCAAAACTCTTTCCTTATCTTCCATGGAATCAATCCTCCGCAAGTTTCATCATGTTTTGTTTCGGCGGATTTTGTATGGCTGACACCATACTGGCAACCGCCGCCAGGATGAACACGGAGCCGATCCGGGTATGCTCACTGCCGTTCGCAGTACGGTTTACTGCGAACCGTGTAGTTCGATACTACGCAGCACGAGTGATACCCGCTTGGGCTCGTGCTACTGCCACCGTCACCGTCCACAATAAACCTCCTTTCCTCTTACGAAAAACCACACTTTAGCACTTTACCATAATAATCATTATAGCATCCCCTTCGGAAAATGTACACGCGACTGCCGGTGCTTTATCATTTTCCGTCGAAAATCCTTATTTTGTCAAAGTCAAGGCTAAAATGGTAAATTTTTTTGCATTTTCCCCGTCTTTCATCGAAATTTTGATCTCATGCTCCCCGCTCTCCTCCTTGTCGACGAGAAGATAGGTGTTGCAATGCGTCCATCCGATGGCGCGGGAATCGATCTCTTTGAAAGGTTTGCCGTCGACCTCCACAACCGCAGTCCCGAAATCTCCGTCACCGGAATCCTTGTAGGTCAGGAAGAAATTCCGGCAGGTGGTCCGGATGGTGAAGGGTTCGCTGCCCTCCGTGTGCATCCAGTTGATCGGGAACTGCTGTGTCCCGAAGGCGTCGTAATCCATCTCCGCATACTGGGAGTTGTCGTCGTTGGCGGTGAAGGATCCCGCATCCACGGTTATGCTGTCCGCAAACCGGTCAAGGGTGTCTCTCGTCACCGTGAAACAGTTCTCGTAAGGTCTTCCCAGATAGCTGTCCTTGGGCCACTTCGGCTCCAGATCCACATGGGCAAGGGACTGCTCCAGCAGATGGTTGATGCAGTCCGCCATCACACGGTGTCCGTCGTTGGTGGGATGATAGCAATCGTAGAAATACTGCCGCTTCGAGATCACATGTCCCTCACCCTTGGGCCACTGCGGGGAAACCGCGTCCTTGACGCTCACCATCGGCAGTGAGTAATGCAGTCCGATGGGAGCCAGCCGGTCCTGAAGGTTCCAGTCGTTCATGAACACCGCGAACACCAGGAGCACCGCCGGCATGGCGGGCTGGTTGTACGCTTTCGCCACAAGACTTTCGAAGCATACGCCCTCCGTCTCGTCGCCCGCGTCATTGACGGAAAATTCGATGAACACGATATCCGGCTGCACCGTGCCGTTCTTCAGCACGTCGCGCTCGTAGCGCACCAGACCGAACTCCGACGGCGTTCCGCCGACGCCGGCCTTCACCAGGTGAACCTTCTCCGGATCCGTCGCATAGGTGTTTCGGAAATGGTCGAACACCCGGTAGCAGTAGCTCGCCTTTTCGATCGGCTTGGCACCGGCACCCTGGGTGATGGAGCCTCCGATAAATGCGATCGTCACATCCTCGCCGCGCTCCGCTTTCTCCATTGCGGCGCGAAGTCTGTGGGTGTTGCCCATCGACACCAGCGAACGGCTGATCATGTCCCGGTACGCATCGGACTCGTAATCGATCGGATCGTCCAGCTGCGGCTCGGGAACCGTATATCCGTCCTCCAGATAGAAGATGACGGTCATCTTCACCTGCAGGTCCTTCTTGTCGGAAAGCATAAGGAATCCGCCGACAATGTCATCGTTCTCCCGGAACGTGAACTCCGAGAGGTCGTACACCCGCTCCGCACCATCGCAGCAGGTCTCCATGATCATGCGGGTTCCGTCCTTATAGCGGTCGGTCGTCGCGTAATGCTGCAGTTCGCAGGTGATTTCCTGCTCGCGGTCCTCCTCGTTGACAGCCTCGGCGATAATACCGACGCTGTGTACCATCTCGCGGAATCCCGCGCTCTTCTGGAGACGCTGCCCCAGTTCCTCCGATAACTCCGGACAGATCAATTGCAGATTCTGCGCCACGCGGTTCTCAAGGAAGATCATCTCCGCGTACCGCTCGCCGTTCGGCTCCTTGTGGGAAGCGTACAGCGTGTCCTCCAGCATAAGATATATTTTTGCCCGTTGTCGGGTCGGGTCTTTCGGCGCGACCGGTCCTTTCATGCTTTGTCTTTCTCCTTTACTTTCATCATCGCGCGTCTGTCCGCGCACATTTTTCCATCGTAACAGATATTATATCATACTTCTTTCGGGATTGTCAGTATATTTTTCCCGTTTTCCTGCATTTTTCCGGTTTTCGCGCATATTCTTGCACCAATCCGGGTCCGGTCCCCGTCCTCCGCTGTTGAAACCGCCGCCGATATCTGTTATACTGTCGTAGCGTAATCGAAAACCGCCCGCGGATCCTGTGATCCGGAGCGCATCATCCGAAAAATGTTCATCTCAAGAAAGGATTTTTCAATGTTACATTCCGTATTTTCCGTAAAATCCAACAGTACCTGCCGCAGGAACCGTGTTCTCTCCCTGCTGTGCGTGATCCTTCTGCTCTGTCTGACCGCATGCACCGGCAACACCACGGACGCGGGTCCGACGGAAGCTCCCTCGCCCACGGCGACGCCCACGCCCGCAGGTCCCGTGATCGATGAGACCGCGAGTCAGGTGACGTTCGATCTCACGGCGACGCACCAGAAGATCGACGGCTTCGGCGCCGGTTTCACCTGGTACGCCAACATGATCTTCCAGAACACATACTACAACGAGGTTCTCGATCTCCTCTTTAAGGACGCCGGACTGACCATCCTCCGGTTCAAGAACGAATACGGCTACAGCACGTTCAAATCCTCGGTTTCCACCAACAAGCTCTACTACGAGGGAGCCAAGAAGCGCGCGGCCGAACGCGGCGAGGACGTCACTGTGCTCTACTCCAGCTGGTCTCCCCAGGCATCCCTGAAGAGCAACAACCGCATCGAGGGTTTCGGAACCCTAAAGCGCGATGAGAACGGCAATTATGTCTACGACGATTATGCCGCATGGTGGAAAGAAGCCGTGGAGGCTTACCGCAAAGAAGGGATCGCCGTGGATTACGTGAGCATCCAGAACGAATGCGATTATCAGGCAAGCTACGACGGCTGTGAGTTCGCCGAGGAGGAAACCGAAACGCTCGCCTCCTATCCGAAGGCATTTCTCGCGACCTACCGCCTCTTCCGCTCCGAGCTCGGCGCTGACGCTCCGCAGATGCTTGCGCCGGAAACCATGACCGTGGCTCCCGCTACGCTGCGTGCCTACATCAAGCCGATCCTTGCGGAGGAACCCGACAGCATTCAGGTTCTCGCCCACCATCTCTACCTCGGCGGAGATTCCGACGACGCGACCAACACCTGCGACGCGGATTCCTTCCTGATGAACTTCCGCAGCGTCAGCAGTCTGGCCAACGACTACGGCCTCCGCAAATGGCAGACGGAGTTCTACCGCGGAACTGCCCTGCAGACCGCCAACGTCATCAACAATTCACTGATCTACGAAAACGCCAACGCCTACATTTTCTGGGGCGGCGTATGGACCGGTCTCGTGACCGACGGCATCGACAGCAGCAACCTGATCATCTGCGGAAACCGGTTCCGCGACGGCAAGGCGGAGCACGGCTACATGGCCACCGGCGACTACTATGCGATGCGCCACTTCTCCCAGTTTATCCGCCCCGGCTACACGCGGATCGACGTTCGTCTCAGCGTTCCCGCAGGAGTCCGCTCCAGCGCTTACAAGAGTGAAGACGGGAAGACGGTCGTGATCGTCCTTCTGAACAACAGCACCGACGAAGTAAAGATCCAGCTGCCCTTGGACAACTTTACTCTCGAATCCTCGCAGAGTTACCAGTCCGTATTTTCCGAGGGCTACACCGCGGACATGATGTACCGCGACCTCGGTTCCCTGAACACGGACCGGATCCTCACCCTTCCGGGCGAGAGCGCAACCACCATCGTATTGACCGGAAAATAATCCGTCAAAGCATAAAGTAAGCCCTCGGCTCGGGAAAACAGCCGGGGGCTTTTTGTTTTGTCAGTGTCCGATACCGATCGCAAGGATCGTAAATTCCTTATCTTCGTTTCCTTCGGCCATACGCACCTCAAGAGTGTGCTCTGCCTCTTCCTTCTCGTTGAGAAGCACCAGGGTGTAAGGATTGTTCCAGCCGCCTGCTTCCTTGCCGCTCACGGTTCTTACCACCTTCCCGTCCACAAGGATCTCGACGGTTCCGAAGTTCGCGGATGTGGTCTTCTTGTAAGCCAGAAGGATGGACCGGCAGGTTGCCGTCATGCGAAGCGGTTCCGAGCCGCTGTCCGCCTTGTGCATATAGTTGTCCGGGAAGCATACAACACTCTCATACTGTGTGGAGAAGACTGCGTTGTCCTTCGCGGCAAATCCGTTCGGCGTGAATTTGATATTCTCCGTCTGCGTCAGGACCAGCTCCACGTTGTCAAACGCCGAGTTGAGAAGGGGCTTTTCGGGTACCGCTGCGGGCTCCTCCGGATCCTGGGCTGCGATGGTGCGCACCAGATGCATCAGGCAGTCCTTCATGATCCGGTGGCCGTAGGATGTCGGATGGTACTCATCGCTGAAGAACAACAGCTCCCGAAGGGATTTGTCGGCAAGGCGCGGCACTGCCGCATCCTTGATGCTGACCATCGGGAGGTCGTAGTATTTTCCGATTGGCTGCAGACGATCCTGCAGGTTCCAGCGGGATTTAAACACGCTGAAGAGTAGGATCACCGCAGGCTCATTGTCCTCGGAAAGCGCACGGCGGACAAGTCCCTCGTACGTCTGGCCGTTGGTCGGATCGTCCGCATCGTTCACGGCGAACTCGATGATGACCAGATCCGGTTTGTGGTCCGCGTTTTTCTCGATCACATCCCGCTGATACCGGATCACGCCGAGGGTCGACGGCGTTCCGGACAATCCGGCGTTGATGAAGTGCACATTCTCGCCCCCGTCCTTGCCGAACTCCTCGGCAAATGCCGTCGCAAACGATGCGGCGTAGCAGTCCTTGTAGTTCGCTGCACCGGCGCCCTCGGTGATGGAACCGCCGATGGTTGCGATGTATACATCCTCGCCGTTCCGTGCCTTCTCGATGACCCGGAGCAGACGCGCATTGTTACCGTCGCTGAGGAGGGAGTCCTCGATCATCGCGTTGTACCAAAGTTCTTTCTCCGAAGGCCCCTCCGTCGGGGTGGGCTCCGCCGGCGTTTCCGTCGGAGTCGGGTCTGCGGGTGCCTCCGTCGGGGACGGGGTCGCCGTCGCCGCAGATTCGTTGTTCGTTGTCTTGTTCTTGCCGCATGCGCACAAAAGCAGCGCCAACGCCGCTAAGCACAGCAGGACAAGATTTTTCTGCGTGTTTCTCTTGTTCATGATCTCTGCCTTTCTGTAATTCGAAATCTATACGCACAAAGCCGCGGCGGGCAGGATTCCCCCCCCGCAGCAGTGTTTCATATGGCCCCGCAGCGGTTTTCTAGGAGAGCCACTGCAGTACAAAGGTCGCCGCAAATGCCGCAGCGCAGGCCGCCAGCGACACTACGACAAGCCCTCTTCCGCGGTATGCCAAAACTCCCGCCACCAAAAGCCCGAACGCCGCTACTGCCACAGAGCCTGTGGCGTAGAATGCCGCGGGCACCGTCATTGCCGTCAGCACCGTGTAGGGAACGTAGTACAAAAACGCCTTGGCATACCGGTTGGTCACCTTCCGCCGGAACAGCGTGAACGGAACGGCTCTCACGAAGTACGTGACAAGCATCATCGCAAGGGCGCACACGAAAAATCTACTCACGGCACGCACCTCCGTCCACATCCGGGAACAGCCATGCACCCAGTGCCGCGGCAGCCACCGCGCTGAAGATGATGGCAAATCCTACGGAGATATCCTTAAGGACCGGAGTGTAATACATGAGGCAGCTGATCGCCGCCGCAATTCCCACAACCGCAAGAACCTTTCTGCTGTTCTTCGCCTCCGGCACCACAATGGCGATAAACATCCCATAGATTGCCAGGGTCATCACATCCGTCACGGTCTTCGGAAGCACGTCCCCAAGCACCGCACCCGCCAGCGTTCCGAGGGTCCATCCGAGATACGGAAGGGTCATCAGCCCAAGGAAAAATGCCGTGGTCACCGGCGTTCTGCGGGATGCCGCCACGGCGTAGATCTCATCGGTGATCCCGAATCCGAGGAACATCCGGCGCGGTGCCGACACGTCATCGGAGACATTTTGCGCAAGCGAAATACCCATCAGGGAATACCGCAGGTTGATGATAAACTGCGACAGTGCCAGTTCGAACACCGAGCCTCCCGCCGCAATGGTCCTGACGCCGGCAACCTGTCCTGCGCTTGTGAGGTTCGTCATGGAGATCAGCACCGTCTCCCACCAGCGGAATCCGAGGGACGCCCCGAGGATGCCGAAGGTGAAGGAGACAAAGAAGTATCCGCAGGCAATGGGGAAACCGTACCTAAGACCGTCGCCCCACTCACTCCTGCGGCCCGGCCTGTCCGAAGCGCTCTCCTGCCCCCGAACGGGATTCACTTGTGACTCCTCCGACATCATTCCCTGTCGCACTCCATTCCGAAAGAGAAACGAGGCTGCCGAGGCAACCCCGTTGCGTTATCTTATCTGATATTACAATAGCTCCACGCCGCGGGACGCCGCGTATTCCACGACATCGTCCGGCCATACGGAAACCTGCACTTCGCCGATGTGGGCCTTGCGCAGGAAGAACATACAGATGCGCGACTGTCCGATTCCGCCTCCGACGGTATAGGGAAGTCTTCCCTCAAGAAGCGCCTTCTGGAAATCGAGTTCCGCGCGCTCCGGGCAGCCTGCCTTCTCCAGCTGGCTTGCAAGGGATTTCTCATCGACACGGATTCCCATGGAGGACAGCTCAAGAGCAATGTCATCCACCGGATAATACACCAGGATGTCGCCGTTCAGCTCCCAATCATCATAGTCCGGGGCACGTCCGTCATGCTTCTCCCCGTTGGAGAGCAGGTCGCCGATCTTCATGATAAACACCGCGCCGTACTCTTTCACGGCCAGATACTCTCTCTCCTTCACGGGCTTGTCCGGATAACGGTCCAAAAGCTCCTGCGAGGTGATAAACGTGATCTCCTCGGGAAGGATGCATTGGACGTAATCATACTGGTTTGCAACGTATTTTTCGGTCACGCGGAGCGCCTCATAGACCTCCTTGACGGTCTTGCGGAGCATCTCCTCCGTACGCTGCTCCTTCGTGATGACCTTCTCCCAGTCCCACTGGTCCACGAAGATGGAATGGATGTTGTCGGTGTCCTCGTCGCGGCGGACGGCGTTCATATCCGTGTAAAGGCCCTCGCCGTTGCGGAAGCCGTACTTGGCAAGCGCCATGCGCTTCCATTTCGCAAGGGAGTGCACGATCTCCACGGGGCGCTCATCGCGCTCCTTGATGCCGAACACAACCGGGCGCTCCACGCCGTTGAGGTTGTCGTTCAGACCGGACTCCGGCGTCACGAACAGCGGCGCCGTAACGCGGTGCAGATTGAGTTGCGTTGCCAGCTCCCTCTGGAAATAATCCTTCACCTTCTTGATCGCAATCTGGGTTTCCCTGTTGGAGAGGGCAGCCTTGTAGCCCTCCGGGATATAACATCTCTCCATGGTATTCACCTTTATCTTCTGTTTCTATGTTCGAAAAATATCACTCCCCGCCGGGGCTCAGTGATACAGCTTCTTCGTTTCATACACAGGCTCGCTGGTCAGATGCGTTCCGAGTTTGCGGAACACGCCCTCGTCCACCGGGGAGAGGATAACCGTGCTGTGAACCTCACAGTCGCGGAGATTCTCCAACTGCTGCATCGCCAGCTCCGCATAGTTGTCCTGGGTCGCGCAGACGGACAATGCAATGAGAACCTCGTCCGTATGAAGTCTCGGGTTGTGGTTTCCGAGGTGGTTGATCTTGAGATCCTGGATCGGCTCGATCACCGTCGGGGACAGCAGGTTGATGCTGTCGTCAATGCCCGCGAGAGCCTTCAGCGAATTCAGAAGAGCCGCCGAAGCTGCGCCGAGAAGGTCGGAGGTCTTGCCGGTGATGATGCGCCCGTCGTTGAGCTCAATGGCAACGGCCGGAGCCTTTCCGGTATCCTCGGATTTTTGGATCGCGGCGGCGACCACCTTGCGGTCGGCCGTGCTGATGCCTGCTTTCCGCATCAACAATTCAATCTTGTTCACCGCCTCATTGGTAGCGCGGGCTTTTCTGCGATCACACATGGTCGCATAGTACCGGCGGATGATCTCCTCCTTCGCAGCTGCGCAGGTAGCCTCATCATCAATGATGCAGTTGCCCGCCATATTAACGCCCATATCCGTCGGGGACTTGTACGGCGAGGTGCCGTAGATCCGCTCGAACATTGCATTCAACACCGGGAAGATCTCGACGTCACGGTTGTAGTTGACCGTGGTCTTGCCGTAAGCTTCCTGGTGGAACGGATCGATCATATTCACATCGTTAAGGTCCGCCGTGGCAGCCTCATACGCAATGTTGACAGGGTGGTTCAGAGCGAGGTTCCAGATCGGGAAGGTCTCGAACTTCGCATAGCCGGCCTGAATACCGCGCTTATGCTCATGGTAGAGCTGCGAAAGGCAGGTCGCCATCTTTCCGCTGCCGGGTCCCGGCGCGGTCACGACAACGAGAGGTCTCGTCGTCTCAATGTAATCGTTGCGGCCGAGGCCGTCCTCGCTCACGATCTTCGCAACATCCACCGGATAGCCGTCGATCTTATAGTGGCGATATACATTCAGGCCCAGATCACGCAGCTTCTTCTCGTAGTTGAGGACCGACTGCTGATCGACATACTGCGTCAAAACGACGCTGTTGACAAGCATCCCGTAGCCGCGGAACGCGTCGATGAGACGGAGCACGTCGAGATCGTAGGTGATACTCAGATCCGCACGCATCTTGTTGTTAACGATATCGTTGGCGTTGATCGCGAGAACGATCTCCGCATCATCCTTGATCTGCGCAAGCATCCGGATCTTACTGTCGGGCTGGAATCCCGGCAGTACGCGGGACGCGTGAAAATCGTCGAACAATTTGCCGCCGAACTCCAGATACAGCTTTCCGCCGAACTGCTGAATGCGCTCCTTGATGTGCGCTGACTGCATCTCCAAATACTTGTTGTTGTCAAATCCAAGTCGTCTCATGTCCCTATCCTCGCTCTTCCTTGTTGTTTTCCTCCAGGAGGAATTCCTCAATCTCCGAACGCAGCCGCACTACGGTATCTACGATGCACGGTTCGAAATGCTTGCCCTTTTCCTTGACCAACTCATGCAGAACCTCGTCGAGGTCCATGCTCTTTTTATATACCCGCTCGGAAAGCATGGCGTCAAGCGTATCCGCGATCGCCATGATACGGGCGGGAAGCGGGATCTGCGTTCCGCGCAGTCCCTCGGGGTATCCGGTTCCGTCCCACCGCTCGTGGTGGCTTAAGGTGATCTCTTGCGCACACTTTAACAGGCGCTTGTCCGGAAGCTCGGAGAGATTCTCCGTGATCAGACGGTACCCCTCACGGGTATGATTCTTGATGATCTCGTACTCCTCGTCCGACAGGCCGCTTTCCTTGAGAAGGACTGCGTCGGGGATCGCGATCTTGCCCACATCGTGCAGCGGTGCCGCCGTCTCCATGTAAGCGATGGCACGGGCGGAAAGTTCCTGCGTGTAATATCCGTTCCGGTACATTCCCATGGCAATCATCTTCACATACGCCTGCGTGCGCCGCACGTGGGAACCGGTGCTCTTGTCGCGGAACTCGAGGAAATTCGCAAATCCGGAGATCAGCTGAAGCTGCATATCCTTCATCTGTTTGTTACTCTTGTGTAAAAGATCCAGGCTGGACTCCGTCTTGCCAACCAGCGCGATCAACACGATGGCCAGAAGCACGTACTCCCAGGTGAAGCCGAATCCGAACACGCTGTACCACTCCTCGTTGGTCAACGTGTCGTAAGCGTAGGTGGTTTCATTGGCCGCCCGCAGGTACAGGGTGCCCATCATGATCAGGTAACAGAATCCCGTGATCTGCAGGGTGAACCGTTTCCGGTAATAGAGGCAGGACAGCGCCGGCATCAGGGCGTAACTGATGTACACCAGGATTCCGGCTTTCGTTGCCATGTAACAGACACCGGTGTGCATCGCAAGCAATATGATGTACTTGATGATCCAGTTGGCGCGCTCTATGGTCTGCAGGAACCTGCACAGGGTATACAGTGCGATCACGGCTGCCGAGAGCAGGAAGCACTCCAGATAGTTGAACTCCTTGTTGATCCCCCAGATGCGGAGGATCGCAAGGAACGGGCCGACAAAAAGAAGCACAAGGGCGCACCGAAGTAAGATGGCGTTGACTTCCACTTCATTTTGCTGGTAGTAGTATTCGTTCTCCATGCTGTCTTCCCCTCCGTGTCCCGGTGGTCCGCCCATAGTCATACTTGTCTTATACAGCTGTCCGACCCTGCCGGGCCGGTATTCGTCACTGCTGGTACTTCTCGGCCTGCTCCTTCACCCAGGTGTCGTCCTCGAAGTAATTGATCCGCATCGCGGCCTTGACTTCCGCCAGAGTTGCAGCGGCCGTCTTCTGTGCCTCCAGACTGCCCTTGCGGAGAATCTCCAGAATCTCCGGAATGTGCTTCTGCAACTCTGCGCGTCTTTCGCGGATCGGAGCAAGCTCCTCCTCCAAGACGGCGCACAGGAAGCGCTTGATCTTCACATCCCCGAGACCGCCGCGGCGGTAGTGGTCCTTGAGCTCGTCAAGGTTGTTGTATTCCGGAAGATACTTTGCAAACTGCTCCGGCTTGCAAAATGCATCCAGATAGGTGAACACCGCATTGCCCTCCACGGTTCCCGGATCGGTCACCTTGATGTGGTTCGGGTCGGTGTACATATTCATGACCTTCTGCTTCACTTCCTCGGCGGTGTCCGCAAGATAGATGCAGTTCCCGAGGGACTTGCTCATCTTCGCCTTGCCGTCGGTTCCCGGAAGACGCTTGCAGGTCTCATTGTCCGGAATCACCGCCTCAGGCTCCACCAGAACATCGCCGTAGATCATGTTGAAGCGGCGGACGATCTCTCTCGCCTGCTCGATCATCGGAAGCTGGTCCTCGCCCACCGGCACGGTCGTGGCCTTGAACGCCGTGATGTCGGAGGTCTGGCTCACCGGATAGGTGAAAAATCCCGCCGGGATGCTCTCCTCAAACCCGCGCATCACGATCTCGTTCTTCACGGTGGGATTTCTGTGAAGTCTCGCAACAGTCACAAGGTTCATGTAGTAAAATGTCAGTTCCGTGAGCTCCGGGATCTGCGACTGGATGAAGATCGTGCACTTCTCCGGGTCAAGTCCCGCCGCCATATAGTCAAGCGCAACCTCGAGAATGTTCTCGCGGACCTTCTGCGGGTTGTCCGCATTGTCCGTCAGAGCCTGCGCGTCTGCGATCATGATGAATATCTTGTCAAACTCCCCGGAGTTCTGCAGCTCCACGCGGCGTTTCAAAGAACCGACGTAGTGTCCCACATGCAGCCGTCCCGTCGGCCGGTCTCCGGTTAAAATAATCTTGCCCATCTCTGTCCTCCCGATGGATTCATCCGTGGAATCCGCGTAGTCGGAAAATGAATCCGCATATACTTACATAACTTAATAAATATAGCAATTACGCGCCCGAAAGTCAATCGCATTCGGGCGCGAAACTGTCAAAATTCATTCTGTTTTTTTGTGGAATTTACTGATCCATCTTCTTCGCCACCGCGAGGGCCAGCTGCATCATCTCGGTGAAGGAGTTCTGTCTCGCCTCCGCCGGAAGGTTTTCGCCGGTGATCAGGTGATCCGAGATGGTACAGATCGCGAGGGCTCGCTTGCCGGCTCTCGCCGCGTTCATAAACAGTGCCGCCGCTTCCATCTCCACGCAGAGCACTCCCATTTTCCCCCATGCGTTCAACGGCTGCTCCGCATCCGTGAAAGCCTCGGGGTCACCGTAGAAGCGATCGCTGGATACAAGGTTTCCGACGTGGTACTTCAAGCCCAGTTCCTTTGCTGATTCTACTGCAGTAGAAAGTAGTGTGTAATCGCTGATCGCGGAAAATGTTCCCGGCAGGTTGAACTGCTTGGCGTAGTTGCTGTCATAGCATGCGCCCTGGGCGATCACCACATCCCGCACGTGCACGTCTGGGCTGTAGGCTCCCGCCGAACCGATGCGGATGATATTTTCCACTCCGAAGAAATTGTAAAGCTCATAGCTGTAGATGCCGATGGAGGGCATTCCCATGCCGCTGGCCATCACGCTCACCCGGACGCCGTCGCAGGTTCCGGTATATCCCTGGATGCCGCGGACATTGTTGACCAGCACCGGATCGGTCAGAAACGTCTCCGCGATGAATTTGGCGCGGAGCGGATCGCCGGGCATGAGGACGGTTTTCGCGAAATCGTCCGGTGTGCACGCAATGTGCGGGGTCGGATAGTTTGCCATAGTTTCTGCCTCCTTAGGAAAAATAACTCAGACGGCTGTGCTTCTTCTCGTTGAGGATCGACTTCACCTCGCCCACAACCTTGCTGGTCCCGAGCCGGTCTGCACCAAGCTCCAGAAACTGCTCCGCGTCCTCGATGGAGCGGATCCCGCCGGCCGCCTTCACCTTCTTGCCCTTGCAGTGCATCGCCAACAGCTCCACATCGTGGAATGTCGCCCCGCCGCCGGCAAATCCCGTCGACGTCTTGATGTAGTCCGCGTTCGATCGCGACACCACATCGCAGAGTGCGATCTTCTCCACCTCCGTGAGCTTGCAGGTCTCGATGATCACCTTCAGGAGCTTGCCGTCGCAGGCCTTCTTCACGGCGTTGATCTCCGAGAGGATCTCGTCGTAAAGGCCGTCCTTGACCATTCCGAGGTTGATCACCATATCGATCTCCGCTGCCCCGTTCCGCACGGCGTCCACCGTCTCCGCGCACTTCGCGGCGGTGGTGGCGTAACCGTTCGGGAATCCGATCACGGTGCAGACCGGAACGCCGCCCTTCACATACTCCACGGCCTTCTTTACGTAGCTCGGCGGAATGCACACGCTTGCGGTGTGAAACCGCACGCCGTCGTCACAGATCCCGCGGATCTCCTCCCATGTGGCCGTTGTCGACAACAGCGTATGGTCGACTTTGTTTAACAGATCCTGTATCTCCATTTACCCCTCCTCCGGTATCCCGCTTTGTGCGGAAAACCTTTTTTTCATGATACCATGCAAAAGGCCCTTCGTCACGCACTTTTCTCACTTTTTCGGCGCGGAAAATGCGCGTTCCGCGATTGTTCTCACTCTTTGCCAAAATACCTGTCAAAAAGAAACGCGGTGAGCTGTTTCGCCGCTTTTTTGTGGGTCACGGCGCTGGGATGCCAGTCCACCGCGATCCCGTCATTTTCCATATCCTGAAGAGCGAACCGCATCGTCGCGATGCGCCCATCGCCGCTCTCCTCCCGGTACTCCCGCGCCGCCTGCTCCATGGACCCGCACAGCCGCTGATCCATGATCCCGAGGGTGCACAGGATCTGCGCTCCCGGATTGCATGCACGCACCGTCTGCAGGAACCGTTTGTACTCGTCGATGTACTCGCGCTGTCTCGCGGCGTCCTCCCCGCAGTAGCTCGCATCGTTGGTTCCCAGGTTGACGACGACCAGGTCGGGCTGCAGCTTTGCAAAATCCCACGCCATGTCCCTGGGCTTCACCCTGTCCGCAAAGGCCCCGTAGGAATCCCCCATGGTCCGGTACACCGGCGGGACAAGGCTGTCGATCCGGCGGGTTCCGCTCTCCGTGTACCCGGAGATGATCCCGTAGCCGCTGAAGGAAACCATGCTGTAATCGGCGTCCGCCGCCTGCGCCGTCAGGTAGGCATAGGCTTTGGTGGCATCCTCGTTGGCGGTGCGGTACAGATCCCCGAGCTCGCCGTCCACGCCGTATCCGCAGGTGATGGAATCCCCGATGAACTCGATGGTCCGGTTCTTCCGGGGCGTCGGCTCCGGTTTTGTGTCGCAGATGACAGCGGCGATCCCCATGGTGGAATCCGCACTCTCCGAAAGCTTGATCACGCGGATCACGCTCCCGTCCTCGCCGCATCCCACGCGGACCGATTCCCGGGAAGACCCCATGGTCTCCTCCGCGACCCGGTACCCGTCAATCTCAACGGCATAGCGGGGGCTGTGCACCGGATCCCCGCTCTGGAAATCCCCGGCAAGGACGATCGTGCACTCGCTGTCGCGGCAGATCCACTCCGTGCCTGACGCCGAGTAGCTGAGCCACAGCGTTCCGTCGATCTCCGCCGTTCTGCCCAGAAGTTTGGCCGTATCGGCCGTTATTTTCCACTCCATGAGGGTTCTCCTTCGTCTCTATCTTCTTCGGAAAATGCCCACCGGCTCCTTCACCACGCGGACTCGCCCGTTTATAAACCGGACGGCGTCCTCGCCCAAAACCTCGCCGCACATATATGCGGGCACGCAGGGCGGCATATGCACCAACGGCTCCGCCAGAACGCGCCCGACGCACTGCGGGGCGTCGACGTACTCGCTCTCCGCGAGGATCGCTTCCGACGGCGTCAGCACCTGAATGGGTGCCGGGATCCGTCCGGTTCCCTCCTTATGTTCCGTCGTACGAAGTGTATTGTTTACAAGCTCCGCAAGAGCTTTCTCCGTCTTCGAAAAATCCTCCTCCGTCGTCTTCACGGAGAACATCATCACCACATGGGCGGCATCCGCATACTCAACGTAGATGCCTCTCTCCTGCAGCTCCCTCGCAAGAAACGTCCCGTCCGCAAACCCGTCTCCGGCGGCAAGGGTTATTTTCCACCGCTCCTCCCCGCAGATGCGGTATCCCGCCTCCGTCAGGCGGTTTTTCAGGGAGTCCATGCGGAGGGCCGTCCGCTCGAAGGCATTTCCGCATTCCGCAAGATACTGGTTGCACAGATCCAGGGACTGGAGGATCAGGTAGGACGGGCTTGTGGTCGCGAACATGGCAAGAGCTCTCTCCGCCCGCTCCGCCAGAGCCTGATTATCCCGGGATATGTGGAGATACGCCCCGCCCGTCAGGACCGGAAGCGTCTTGTGGGCGGAATCGCAGCAGAGATCCGCACCGAGATCCATGGGATGCAGGGATTCCGCAAGGAACTTTAAGTATGCGCCGTGGGCGTTGTCCACCGCCAGAAAGCACCCGGAACGGTGGCACACCTCCGCAAGCTCTGCAATGTCGGGCATATACCCGAGGTAATCCGGACAGGTGACAAAAACCGCGGAGGGCATGGTTCCGGCTGCCCGGTGCTCCTCGATGATCTCCGCCAGTTCCTCCCCGGTAATCCTGCAGCTCTCGTAGGAAACCGTGCCGTCCCCCTCCATGCGGGGCATGATCCAGTCCACATCCACATCCAGAAGCGCCACGGCGTCAAGAAACGACCGGTGCACGTTGCGCGTCGCAAGGATCCGCGGGGCAATCCCGCGGTGGAGCGCGGTGATCTTCAGGAGAAAGACCATCGCACGGATGCACAGGGATGACCCCTCCGTGGAGTACAGTGTCCGGCATCCAAACAGGGATCCGGCGTTGGCCTCGCTCTCCGCGATGATGCCGCAGGCCTGGGACAAAACATCCGCCCCGTCGATTTCCGTGATGTCAAAGGGCTCCACGCCAAGCGGCCCGGCCACTCCTTTGTGTCCGGGCATATGCAGGCGCACCGCATTGCTCTCGCGGTACTCCTGAACAAAATCATAAATCGGTGTATTCACCTTTTCTCTCCTCTTTATTCCTCTTCCGAGGACTCCGCCACCTTCAGCATGATGGCGCACTCCAGTCTCTTGCGGAACAGCTTGCACCCGTTCTCGTACACACCGCGGACCGAGCCGGTGGCGTGGTACGCGTTGGCCGCGCAGCCGCCGGCGCAGTACAGCCTCGCCCAGCAGTCCCGGCACTCCTCTCGGGCGTACACGTTGCAGTCGCCGAACTCCGAGCGGACCGCCGTGTTCGTGACGCCGTTCCAAATGTCGCCCAGTTTAAAGCTGTCCTCCCCGACAAACTGATGGCACGGGAAGAGATCGCCCCAGGGGGTGACCGCCATGTACTCCGTTCCCGAGCCGCAGCCGCTGATCCGCTTGTAGATGCAAGGGCCGTCTTCCAGATCGATCATATAGTGGTAGAAGGTGAAGGGTCTTCCCTCCTTCTCCCGCTCAAGCATCAGCTCCGCAAGCTTTTCGTACTGCCCGCAGACGATTTTCCGATCCTCCTCCGTGAGGGCCATGGGATCTCCCGGCGCACACACGACGGGTTCCATGCTGAGCTCCGTAAACCCGAGGTCGAGCATGACCTTGATATCCTCTAAGAAATCCGGGTTTGCGTGGGTAAAGGTCCCGCGGATATAGTAGTTCTTTCCGCCTCTCGCCTCGACAAACTTCTGAAACTTCGGGACGATCGTCTCCCAGCTGCCGTTCCCCGCGTAATCCTTGCGGAACCGGTCGTGAACCTCCTTGCGGCCGTCAAGGCTCAGCACAACGTTGTGCATTTCCCGGTTGGAAAATTCGATCACCTCATCATCGATGAGCATTCCGTTGGTGGTTAAGGTGAAGCGGATATTCTTTCCCTTCTCCTTCTCGATGCTTCTCGCATACTCCACGATCTGCTTCACGACCTCCCAGTTGAGAAGGGGCTCGCCGCCGAAGAAATCGACCTCGAGGTTTCGTCTCGTTCCGGAGTTTTCCACCAGGAAATCGATGGCGCGCTTTCCGGTCTCAAAGCTCATCAGCGCACGCTCGCCGTGGAATCTTCCCTGGCTGGCAAAACAATAGCTGCAGTTTAAGTTGCAGGAGTGTGCGACATGCAGGCACAGGGCTTTTACGACGCCGCTGGTCCTCGCCTTCAGCTCTCCCGCCATCGGGGCAAAGGTGTCCTCCGCGAAGAGTTTTCCCTCCGCTGCGAGATCCGCGACTTCATCGTAGATCTCCGCGAGCTCCTCGTCGGATACTCTCTCATAGCGCCCGGAAAGCTCCCGGACCGCCTCCTCCTTCGACGACTGCCCGTAGATTGCGATCATGTCGTAGGTCGCGTCGTCCACCTCGTGGATGGAACCGGATGCGATATCCATGACGATGTTATGTCCTGCCAGTTTGTATTGATGTATCATTGTAGCTCCTGTCTCCTAATAAAAAATCGCCCGAGTGGGCGATTTTTTGTCATTCTTGATTGGCTGCCGATTACTTGTTGCTCTTCTCGCACTTCTGATTCGCAATACCGCAGCTCGTCTTGCAAGCCGACTGGCAGGATGTCTGGCACTCACCGCATCCGCCCTTCTTAGCGCTCTCGCAGAGATTGCGCGTGTTCATCGTCTTGATATGCTTTTTTTCCATAATAACCTCCTGTTACATCCGTTATCTTGTTCGTAACAACTGGGAACAGTTTAGCGGATTCCGCGAAAAATGTCAATAGGTGCTTGGCACCGAACGTGCTTCCCCGCCTGTGTTATTCGTTCTTCAGGTATGCCTCGATGTCCTTCATTGCGGCTTCCTCATCCGCTCCGTTCACCGTAACGGTGACATTGGAACCGGTCGGAAGAGCAAGACTCATCATGCCCATGATGCTCTTTGCATTAACCTTTTTGTTCTCACACTGAACATACACGCTGCTGTCGTAACGGCTCGCAACCTGTACCAGCAGGGCTATCGGTCTGCCGCCGAGACCGTTGGGAATGTTAACTGTCACATCCTTGGAAATCATTGACTCAACCTCCTTCTTTCAACCGTAACCCCTCAGCCACATCACATAGTTTTTGCAATCGATGATTGACGCCTGACCGGCCCAAAGGCGGCGAGGCATACTTCCCCAATTCCTGCAGCGAAGCCTCCGGGTTCTCCAACCGGATCCTCGCCATCTCCTGAAGCTCTTCCGGCAGCTTCTCAAGTCCCATCTTCTGCCGGATCAGCTCTATCGCTTCAATCTGCCGCCCGGATGCACGCGTCGTCTTCGCGAGGTTGGAAACTTCACAGTTCACCTGCCTCTGGATCTCTCCGCGCTTGTTCCGCATCACCCGGATGTCCTCGAACCGCACCCTCGCGGCACCGGCATCCATCAGGGTCAGCATATCGGCGATCTGCTCTGCGTCTTTCAGATACACCACGTATGACCCGCGCCGGTTCCAAACCCTGGGTTCGCATTCGAATTGCTCCAGGAACTCCGCCGTCTGACGGCTCACCGTCTCGGACGGAACGGCAATCTCAAAATGGTACGATTTTTCGGGATCGTTCATCGCCCCGCGCATGAGGAACAGCCCGCGCAGAAAACTTCTGGCACAGCACTCCCTCTTCGGCACGGAAAATGCCCAATCCGACAGGGGTTCCGGAGCCGTTACGGGGTTCCCCGAAGGCCTTTGAAATCCCATCTCCTCCGTGCATCGCAAGACATTGTCCCGGCCGCTCACAAGAACGGTTACGCACCGCCCGCGTCGGCATTCGACAGTTGTCTTATCAGCACCAATGTTCATATTAAAGGACTTTTTCAGAAATGTAAAGCACTTTTTCGCAATTATTTCTTTTTCCGCTGAAAAAACAAGGATCCACTCGCCGTCCTGCGTTGTTTCCACCGTGCCGCCGCACAAAAGCATGCCTGCTGCCTCAGCGATACGGCAATGTTTTCCCGACGGAACCCTGTCCGTCAATTCCAGTTTCAGGTCTTTCGCAAATGACATTCTTTCGCCCCTTTCGCCGGACTGTAATGCCTGTTTTGCTACGCAAGGAATTTCACTTCCGGTTCCAGCTTCACCCCGGATTTTTCAAACACAATCCGCTGTACATCCGCGATGAGCTTCTTCACGTCCGCCGCGGTGGCGCCGCCCTTGTTGACCACAAATCCGCAGTGCTTCTCGGAAACCTGGGCTGCACCCACGGCATATCCGCGGAGTCCGGCATCCTCGATCAGCTTCCCCGCAAAATACCCTGTCGGGCGCTTGAAGGTGCTTCCCGCACTGGGGAACTCCAACGGCTGTTTCTCCTTCCGCTTCGCGGAGAGCTCCAGCACTTTCCCGCGGATGGCTTCGCGGTCGCCCGCCTTCATGGCAAAGGTTGCTCCGGTCACGATGTAGTTTTTCTCCGGGATCACGCTGTACCGGTAGGAAAGCTTCAGATCCCCGGCCGGCATCCTGCGGCATTCGCCGTCCGCCGTGAGAACCCGCACCTCCCGAAGGGAATCCACGATCTCCCCGCCGTAAGCGCCGGCGTTCATCACGATCCCGCCGCCCACCGTTCCGGGAATTCCCGTGGCGTATTCCATGTCCGCAAGCCCGCGCTCGCACGCATCCCTCGCGAATCCCGAGAGCGACATTCCCGCCGTCACGGCAGCGAGGACCAGCCCGCCCTCCTCGCGGTAGGAAACCGCGCTGTGCTTATCCTCCATATGGATCAGAACGCCTGCGATCCCCTCATCCGCAACCAAAACGTTGCTGCCGTTTCCGAGGATCTGACGGCGGATTCCCTCCGACTTCAGGAGACGGATCGTCGCCGCAAGCTGCTCCTCATCCGCAGGGACAAGATACACCTCCGCGGGACCGCCGATCCGGAAGGTCGTGTGGGCCGCCATGGGCTCCTTCTCGCGGAAAATGCCCTTCGTCCCGTACAGGGATGTCAGTAATTGTTTTTGTTTCTCAGTAATCATGGATCTCCAGCAAATGTAATAATACTCAACCTTCCAGCGTCATGCGCGCGGCGCCGAAGATGCCGGCGTCGTTGCCGAGCTCCGCAAGGCGGAACACCTTGTTCCGCAGTGCCGGAAGGATATTGTCATTGTAATGCTTCTCAATGGCGTCCAGAAGAATGGTTCCCGCCTTGCTGACGCCTCCGCCGATGACGAAAGCCACCGGATCGGCGACCGCCGCCACATGGGACAGCGCAAGGGCAAGGTACTGACCGAGGGTATCCACCAGATCGCAGGCAACCGCATCGCCCTTCTTCGCCTCATCGAAAATGTCTTTCGCCGTCAGGTTAGCAAACCCGTGGAGGGATGTGCCTACCGACTCGGAAGCCAGGCGCTTCTTCGCCATGCGGACGATACCCGTCGCCGAAGCGTACTGCTCCAGATGTCCTCTGCAGCCGCAGCCGCAGCGGTCCGTCTCCTCGGGGTTGACCACGATATGGCCGATCTCCGCTGCCGCGCCGTTTGATCCGCAGACGATCTTACCGCCGAGGATCAAACCTCCGCCGACGCCCGTTCCGAGAGTCACCATCAGCATATCGGAATAGCCGCGTCCGCCGCCCTTCCACTGTTCTCCGAGTGCCGCGACGTTGGCGTCGTTGCCCACGCGAACCGGAACGCCGAGCATCTGCTCCATCATCACGCGCACATTGATATGATCCCAGCCGAGGTTCGGGCACAGAAGAACCATACCGTCCGCGAGAACCGGCCCGGGCACACCCATGCCGACGCCGATGACCTGATCCTGCGTCAATCCTTCCTCCCCCATCACCTCCGAGATGGAGGCTGCGAGTTCTCCGGGAATCTTCACACCGCCCGCCTCGCGGTTGGTGGGGATTTCCCATTTGCGGACGACCGTGCCGTCCTGCGTGAACAAGCCGCATTTGATGCTCGTTCCGCCGATATCGATTCCAAAACAGTATCTCATAGCTTTTACTCCTCGCCGTTTGCGTGCTTCATCAGGTTCTCCGTCACGCGCTTCTGCAGCTCGAGAGCTGCGTTGTAACCCATCTTCTTCTGACGGTAGTTGATGGCCGCCGCCTCACAGATGATGGCCAGGTTCCGGCCGGGACGGATGGGGATGTTGTTGCACACCACGCGGTTTCCGAGGAACTCCGTATATTTCTCCTCAAGGCCCAGACGGTCGTACTCCTTCTCGCGGTCCCACTCCTCCAGCTGGATCACGAGGTCGATGGTCTGGGTCTCCTTGACGCTCTGGACGCCGTACAGCGTCTTGACGTCGATGATGCCGATACCGCGGAGCTCAATGAGATGTTTCGTCACATCGGGCGCGGAACCGAACAGCGTATCGTCACTCACCTTCTTGATCTCCACAACGTCGTCCGAAACAAGACGGTGTCCTCTCTTGATGAGCTCGAGAGCCGCCTCGCTCTTGCCGATGCCGCTCTCACCCATGATGAGAAGTCCCTCGCCGAAGACGTCTACCAAAACGCCGTGGATCGAGATGCGCGGTGCCAGCTGTACCTTGAGCCACCGCACCAGCTCCGCCACCAAAGCCGTGGTCTCCATGCTGCTCTGGAACACCGGAACTCCCTTATCGAGAGCCAGTTTCCGCATGCCGTCGCTCACGTGGAGATTCCGGCAGAAAATGATGCACGGAACGCCGTATCCCATCAGTCTCGAGAAACAGATGTGGCGGTCCTCCGAGGTCATCTCGTTTTTATACATATACGCGTACTCCACGTTTCCGATCAGCTGTACGCGGTCCTTGTCGAAATCACTGAAAAAGCCGGCGAGCTGCAGTGCAGGCCGGTTGATCTCGGGCTTCGTTATTTTCCTCTTTGAGATATCAATCTCCGGCGTCAGATTGACGAGATTCATCTTCTCGACCATCTTTACCAGCGATACTTCATATGTGCTCATACCTACCTCCGAATGCGTTGTAAGGCCGTGGAACACACGACCCTGCAATAAATTATAAAACAACCGCGGTAGAATTGCAACCGAGACTGTTTTCGTCACTCCGCATGCAGGAATGCGTACACCGACGCCGCTGCCGCCTTGTTCATCCCGGGAACGCCGGCCAGCTCCTCCTCAGTGGCCTCCCGAAGCTCCGCCATGCTCTTGTAATACGACATGAGCGCCCTCCGTCTCGAGGGACCGATACCCGGGATATCGTCTAACACCGACTTGGTCTGCTCCTTCGAGCGGAGCATCCGGTGATACTCGATGGCAAACCGGTGGGTCTCATCCTGGATCCGTGTCACCAGCGCTGCCACTTCCGCACTGGCGCCTGCCGCTCCGCTGCTCGCGCCGGACAGGGCGAGTTCCTTTCCGCGGAAATACAGTCCCCTGGTGCGGTGCCGATCATCCTTCACCATGCCGCAGACAGGGATCGAGAGGCCGAGTTCCGCAAGGACTTCCTCCGCAACCTCGATCTGTCCCTTGCCGCCGTCCATGAGAATGACGTCGGGAAATGCCGCAAACGCCGACAGGGTATTGTCCTCCCGCTCCCGAAGGCCGTGGGTGAAGCGCCTCGTCAGCACCTCCCGCATGGAAGCGTAATCGTCGGGGCCGTCCACGCTCTTGATGCGGAACTTGCGGTAGTCCGATTTGCGGGCCCGCCCGTCGGTAAATACCACCATGGATCCCACGCTGTGGAACCCGCTGATGTTGGAGATGTCGAAGGATTCCACGCGGCGCAGTCCGGGGATTTCCAAAAGATCTCCCAAAGCCCGCATCGCGCCGATGGTCCGCGCCTCCTCCCGGGTGATCTTCTCCAGGTCCTTGGCGACGACCATGCGGGCATTTTCCTTCGCGAGGCGCACAAGCCTCTCCTTATCACCGATCTTCGGCACGCGGAAATGAACCGGCATGCCCCGTTTCTCCGCAAGCCACGTCTCCAGAAGCTCGGACTCCTCCGGCAGGATTTCCGTCATGATCTCCTTCGGGATATACGGCGTGCCGCCGTAAAACTGGGTGAGAAACGCGGCAAGGATCTCCTCGTCGGTCTTCTCCGCAGTTTCCTGCATATGGTAATGCTCACGGCCGATGATCTTGCCGTCGCGCTCGAAGAAAATCTGTACAACACAGTGCTCCCCGTCTCTCGCCATACCGATGATATCGCGCTCGTCCAGATGCTTATCGTTGGCGTGCTGCACCTGCGAGAGGGCCTTCACGCGCCCGATCAGATCCCGGAATTCCGCCGCCTTCTCAAAGGCCAGCGCCTCGCTGGCTTCCGTCATACGCGCGGTGAGGTAGGCGATCCCGTCGGAGTAATCCCCGCCGAGGAATTTAAGCACCTTGGCCACCTGCTCCGCGTAAGCTTCCTCGCTCACCCCGCCGATGCAGGGCGCGTCGCACTGCCCGATCTGATGGTACAGGCAGGGGCGCAGATTCGGATCGGTGGACGGCAGGGGACGGTTACAGGTGCGGATGTGATAGATTTTCCGAAGAAGCTCGATGGTATCGCCGACCGACACGCCGTTGGTGAAGGGGCCGAAGTAGCGGGCCTTGTCCTTCTCCTGCTTTCTCGTGAGGATCACCCGCGGGAACGGCTCATCCACCGTAACCTTGATGAACGGATAGGTCTTGTCATCCTTCAGTAAGGTGTTGTACGGCGGCCGGTTTTCCTTGATGAGATTGTTCTCTAAGACAAGGGACTCAAGCTCGGAGGTGACCACAATGTATTCAAACCAGTTGACCTGCGAAACCATGCGGCGGATCTTCGGGGAGAGCTTGCTCCCCTCGCGGAAATACTGGCTCACGCGGCGCTTTAAGATCTTCGCCTTGCCGACGTAGAGTATGCGGTCGCCGGCGTCGTGCATGATGTACACGCCGGGGCACGACGGCAGTTTCGCAAGTTCCGCATGAATGTCAAAATCCCGCATGACGCGTCCTCCGTACTTTTTTCTCTCTCCTCGGAGCCTTCCTCCGGTCTTACCGGAACTCCGAAAAATACTTCTCCGCCAGCTCGTCCGAGATTCCCTTCGTCTTCACGAAATCCGCGATGACCCGGGCGCAGCGGCCGGTCACCATCTGCCGGAGAAGCTTCACACTGCTCTGCCAGCCGGAATAACTGCGGTAGTTGGTCTTCTTGACCGGATCCTTGACCGGATTCCAGCGCTTGCAGTTATACGGCATGTCGTGAATGATCTTCGCCTCGAGCTCGTCGATGTAGGCAAGGGCATTCTCCTCGTTGAAAACTTCCTTGTAGATCAGTGCCATCCGCTGACAGAACAGTTCCCGGAACTCCGGGTTTTCCAGCAGGCGGTACACTAAAGCGTTAAATGTATAATACCCTGCGTTGAAGGTCCCTAACTGCTCGGCAGTGATTCCCTCGGGCATCTTGTTGAGCGTCAGGTCGCAGTCGTATAGGATGTAGAACCATTTTCCGTCGCCGTACTTGCACACGCGAACGTTGTCCATGTCGATGTTGCCGTTCCACAGCTGGATGATGTAGTAGTCGGCGACGCTCTGCAGGTTCACCACGGACTTCACGTACTCGTAGGCTTCGGTATCCTTCAGACGGTTCTCCGAGATGAACTTCCACAGGTCGGTGAACTCTTTGCCGTCGGATCCGCAGCTGACGGTGTGCATCTGTTTGACGATGGTGACCTCCTCGGGATCGCAGCCGTAGCGGGAGGCGACCATGTCCTCGTCGATGTGCTCGCGGATATAGTAGATCCCGCGGTATTCGCCGTTCACATAGAGGTTTACCGGCCGGTAGGCCTGTACCAAAACGTCGTCGATGACGCCGCCGGACATGGCAAGGCTCGAGACGAACTCGTCCTTCATCATCGCGCCCTCGACGTCCTGGGAACCCGAGCGGAGCACCAGCGAATTGAACTCGTCGATGTCGAGATTGTCAAACATCCGGTAGCGGAGTTTGGATGCTCCGTACGCTGAGGAGAAGGTAACCTGATAACTCTTCTTGATATATGCCCGGCTCGATCCTCCGAAGGTGCTGACGGCACAGTCCTCGGAAAATTCCAGCCTGCCGTCGGAAAACAGGGAAAGGTTCGCGGCGTACTTGCGCGAAGACTGGTAGTTCTCCGTCATCGTGTCGAAATCCGATTGCTTCATCGTGAGCATCAACACGTCGAGCTCGTACTCCGGCGCGTCGAAGTTGTAGCAGAAGGACGCCGTGAAACTGTCAAGACAGTTCTCCTGCGAGGCGTAGGCGCGCAGCGTGCAGTTTGCGGAAAGGGTAATCGGCTCGCCGTCCCAGACCTTCGAGGAAGGGCCCGGCTTGCTTCCGTCGAGGGTGTACCGGATGGTGCCCTCGGTGATGAAGGAAACCTTCTGTGTTCCCCCGTAAAATCCCGGCTCCAGGTCCACATCGGGAACCGCAGCCATCCGCTCCAGGCCGTCCCCGTTGGCCGCGCCGAGACTCGGCGTGTCAAAGATGCGGAAGCCCTCTCCCGCTCCGGACCTGCCGTAGCTTACATTTTGCGGGAGACGCGGGTATTCCACCTTGTCGATGACGTTGCCCTGCCGGTCAGACAGAAACACCTTCTCCCCGAAGTAGGACAGCTTAAACGCCAGGTCATAGTCATCCTTCGCGGCGTACTTGCCGGTACAGTAAAGAAGAACATACCCGCCGGAGGGAAGCTCCGCCTCCGGAAGCGGGTAATCGGTCAGATGCTTTTTCGAGTCGGACAGACAGTAGTCCGACAACTGGATCGTCTCCTCCGACGCGTTGTACAGCTCGATCACATCGTAGTAGTTCTTGTTTTTCTCGCTGTATTTCATGTTGGTCGGAAGGATCTCGTTGATATACAAAAGAGGCTTCTTTACCTCGGGCTCAACCGGGGTGGGCGTCGCCTCCGCGATCACGGTCGTCGGAGCCGGGGTCGGAACCCGGCCGGTTCCCGTGGGTTCCGGGGTTGCCGCCGGAGTTTCGCTGACAGCAGAAGTATCCGCTGCCTCGCGGGTACCCGAATTCACCTTCTTGGAGTTTCTCCAGGTTACCAACGCAAAGACCGCGGCAAGGGCAATCAGCAACAGAATGACCTTTCTCATGCGTCTGCTCCTTGTTCCGGGCACCTTCTTCCGGTTGAAATACCGGTCCGGTTTCCTGCCGTACAACTGGGAAAAACGCGAGCATAACCCGCGTTTTCCGACTGCTTCCGAAGGATTCCCTCCGGTCTATCTGTTTCCTTCTCCGGTCCTCCCGCTGTTACACCGTGGGGGTACCGTCTTCCTCTGCCGCAGAACCTTCCTCAAGATCGATGGTCTCGACGGCTGCCGGCTCGTCGCTCTTCTCGCCTCTTACGCGACGGAAAATGTCCATAAACTGAGCGCCGGTGATGGTCTCCTTCTCGATCAGGAACGCTGCAGCCTCCTCCATGACGGCGACGTTCTCGCGAAGCATCTGCTCCGCCTCCGCGTAGCAGGCGCCGATGGTATTCTTCACCTCGGTGTCGATCTTGGTCGCGGTCTCGTCGCTGCATGTGGTCACCGCACGGCCGTCAAGATACCGGCTCTCAATGGTCTCCAAAGCGACCATTCCGAACTCCTCGGACATACCGTACATGGTGATCATCTGGCGCGCAAGGGTCGTAGCACGTTCGATATCGTTGCTTGCGCCGGTGGTGATGGAATTGAACTTCACCGCCTCCGCCGCACGTCCTCCGCACAGGGTCCGGATTTCCCGAAGGATATCGTCCTTCGAGCTTAAGTACTTCTCCTCCTCGGGCACCTGCATGGTGTATCCGAGAGCGCCCATGGTACGCGGCACGATGGTGATCTTCTGCACCGGCTCCGCGCCCTTCTGGAGCGCTGCCACCAGGGCGTGACCGATCTCGTGGAACGCGACGATCTTCTTCTCCTCCGGTCCGAGGATGCGGTCCTTCTTCTCCTTGCCGGCGAAGACGACCTCCACGGACTCCATGAGGTCGGACTGCTGCACCACCGTGCGGCCTTCCTTGACCGCGAGGATTGCAGCCTCGTTGATGATATTGGCAAGATCCGAACCGACGGCACCGCTGGTCGCAAGGGCAATCGCCTCGAGATCCACGGAATCGTGCATCAGGACATTTTTCGCATGAACCTTCAGCGTCGCAAGACGGCCCTTCAGGTCGGGCTTGTCGACGATGATGCGCCGGTCGAAACGGCCGGGACGCAGGAGCGCCTTGTCCAGGATCTCCGGGCGGTTGGTCGCAGCCAGGATCACGACACCCTTCGAGGTATCGAAACCGTCCATCTCCGCAAGGAGCTGGTTTAACGTCTGCTCGCGCTCGTCGTTGCCGCCGCCGTACCGGCTGTCGCGGCTCTTGCCGATGGCATCGATCTCATCGATAAATACGATACACGGCGCCATCTGCTGTGCCTGACGGAACAGATCACGGACGCGGGATGCGCCGACGCCGACATACATTTCCACAAAGTCCGAACCGGACAGCGAGAAGAACGGAACCTTCGCCTCGCCGGCCACAGCCTTCGCAAGCAGGGTCTTACCGGTTCCGGGAGGACCTACCAAAAGCGCACCCTTCGGAAGCTTTGCACCGATTCGGGTGTATTTGGCGGGGTCATGCAGGAAGTCCACGAGCTCCAGCACGGACTCCTTCGCCTCCTCCTGACCGGCCACATCCTTGAAGGTGACTCCGGTCTCCTTCTCCACGTACATCTTCGCCGTGGATTTGCCGGCTCCGAAACTGCCGACGCCGTTTTTGGAGAGCATCCGGTACGCTCCCCACAGCATCAGGTAGATAAATACAAACGGGAGGACATAGGCAAGCAGGACATCGATGATGGTGGTGCTCTTGTCCACGATCAGACGCTTGTACTCAAGCGCTTCGACCCCCTCCTTCTCCTCGGTCCGCGCCCTGGCTTCCTCCAGCCGTTCCGTCAGTTTGGAATCGGACTCGATGATACCCGTGTAATAGGTTTCCACGCGCTCATCGGGCTTGGCGCTCTCCCGGGGATAGATCACGATCTTGTCGTAATCCTCCTGGATCTCAAGCTTCTCAATCTCGTCCTTCTCCAGCATCTCCAGGAACTCCCCGTAGGTGATCTCCCGGTTGCGGATCTTGTTGACCTCCGACGAGATGAACATATAGCAGAGCATGACGATCAGAAACAGGATCACCGTCAGGATGATGCGGGTGATCACGCCGTTCTTCCGGTTATCGTTCTTCTTGTCATTTCCGCCCTTGTTGTCGTTGTTCGATGTTGCCACCGTCGTTCTCCCTCCTGAATCCGGCCTTATTTTCCGTACGGAAAGCCGAACTCATTACTTCTCTGCTTCCAGCGCATCCACCGCTTCCTTCATCACCGAAGCGATGTCCTCGTGGATGACCAGCGAGGCCTCGGAATCGGCCGTCGTGGTGCTCTTGTTGATCAAAATCAGGTTCTTGCCGCGATAATAATGGATCAGCCCGGCCGCCGGATACACGATCAGCGATGTCCCGCCGACGATCAGCGTGTCCGCCGACATGATGGCCCGCACGGCGTTGTTGATGACCGTGTCGTCCAGACTCTCCTCGTAGAGCACTACATCCGGCTTGATCACGCCGCCGCACTCGCACCGCGGCACGCCGCATGCCTCCAGGATCGCATCCACGCCGTAAAACTTATGGCACCGCGTGCAGTAGTTGCGCAGCACGGACCCGTGCAGCTCGTACACAACCTTCGAGCCCGCCTTCTGGTGCAGCCCGTCGATGTTCTGGGTCACCACCGCGGAGAGCCTGCCCATCTGCTCGAGTCTCGCCAAAGCCTTGTGGCAGTCGTTGGGCTGGGCCTGCGGATACACCAGGTGGTTTCTGTAGAAATCAAAGAAATCCTCCGGGTACCTCTCGTAAAATGTCCTCGACACCATCTCCTCGGGAGACAGCGTCCGGTGCAGTTTCTGATGAAACAGTCCGTTTGCGCTCCGGAAATCCGGAATGTTGCTGGCGGTCGATACGCCCGCTCCTCCGAAAAATACGATGTTGCTGCTCTCCCGCAGCACATCCGTCAGCTTCTGTCTCAGCTCGTTCATACCCTTCTCCTTTCCGCTGCGCTGTCACTCCGTATCGATTGCGGCCTTGCGGTAGTACAGCGGTGAAACCCCGTAATACTTCTTGAACAGTTTGCTGAAATGATACACGTCGTCATACCCGACCTGCGCAGCGATTGTTCGGATGCTGCCGCGGTTCTCCTCCAGCATCTCCTTCGCCTTGGCGAGACGGATCTGGATCAGGTAGTTGATGGGCGAATCCCCTGTCTTCTCCTTGAAGATCTTCGAGATGTAGACAGGGCTTAGGTACATATTCTGTGCGATCCCGTCAAGGGAGATATGCTGGGAATAGTTGGATTTCAGATACTGGATGATCTTCTGCACAACGTAACTCTTCGAGTAGCTCTCGAAGGGAACGCCGACGACCTCATCCCGCGGTTTCTCCGCAACCGCCCGGTACAGAAGGATCAGGATCTTCATCATCTGCGCCTGCACCAGGTAGTACCGCCCGGACTGCGGCGCCATATTCTCATCGATGATCTCGTAGCAGCAGCGGCTGATCTCCCGCTTCACCTCGTTGCTCAGGGAGAGCACGGGGCCGTTGGGGAGCGTTAAGGAGTTCGGCTCCATGTTCAGAAAATGCAGATCCGTGATGCCCGCCACAAACTCCAGCGTCGGGTCCGACGGATTCGTGATGATGCTCTGGTGCATCACACCGGGATTGCACACCAAAAGATCCCCCTGCTTGACATCGTAGGTCACGCCGTCGATCAGGTACTGTCCCTTGCCGGAAAGGATATACGCAATCTCCAGAATGGAGTGCGAATGATAGTACGTAAGTCGTGCGTCACGCACCCGGCTGCAGTACAGAACCGTCGGATGGAACTCCTCGTAGGAGATGTCTGATTGATTCCCTGAAAACCCCGCCATACACTGTTTCCTCCGTTTTCCTATTCCTCAAATATTCTCAATCTGCCAGTCAACCGGCTTCACGCCGTGTGCCGCATGAAACTCATTGGCCTTGCTGAAATGCCTGCATCCGAAGAACCCGCGGTATGCGGACAGCGGACTCGGATGCGGCGCTGTCAGGATCAGGTGATTTTTGTTCGTCAGCATCGAGCGCTTGCTCTGTGCCGGCCTTCCCCAAAGCATAAACACGATCGGACGGTCCTCTCCGTTCAACGCCTCGATCACGGCGTCGGTGAACTTCTCCCATCCGCGGTTCTGGTGAGAGTTCGCCTGATGCGCCCGCACCGTGAGAACCGTGTTCAAAAGCAGAACGCCCTGCTTCGCCCATTTGACGAGGTAGCCGTTGTTCGGGATGTAGCACCCCAGGTCCGTTCGAAGCTCCTCGTAAATGTTCACCAGCGACGGCGGAACCTCCGTCCCCGGGCACACCGAGAAGCAAAGTCCGTGGGCCTGGTTCACCTCGTGGTAAGGGTCCTGTCCGAGGATCACCACCTTGACGTCCTCACGCTTCGTGTACCGGAACGCCTCGAATATCTGCTCCTTCGGCGGGTACACCGTGCCGCGCACGTACTCCGCCCGCACGAAATCGCTGAGTTCGCGGTAGTACGGCTTGGCAAACTCGGTTCTGACAAGACCGGTCCAATCTTCCGCGATCACTGCCATTCCGGCACCTCCCGCACACTCACGCCGCGCTCCTTAAGGTACCTCTTTACCTCCGAGATCTCAAGCTCCTTGTAGTGGAACAACGTCGCTGCCAAAGCTGCGTCCGCCCCGCCCTCGGTGAGCGCCTCATAGAAATGCTCACAGTTTCCTGCGCCGCCCGACGCGATGACCGGGATTGTCACGCGGTCCGCCACCGCCCTCGTGAGCGCCAGATCATATCCGTCCTTCGTTCCGTCGCAGTCCATGCTGGTGAGGAGGATCTCCCCCGCGCCGAGCTCCTGCGCCCGTCCGGCCCACTCGACGGCGTCAATGCCCATGTCCACACGGCCTCCGTTTTTGAAAATGTGCCACGTGCCGTCGGGCATGCGCTTCGCGTCGATGGCCACCACCACGCACTGGCTGCCGAACTTCTCCGCCGCCTCACTGATCAGCATCGGGTTCATGATGGCCGCCGAGTTGACCGCCACCTTGTCCGCGCCCTCCCGGAGGATCATGCGGAAATCATCCACCGAGCGGATCCCTCCGCCCACGGTGAACGGGATGAACACCTGCTCCGCCACGCGTCTGACCATCTCCTTCTTGATGGTCCGGGCGTCCGAGGACGCCGTGATGTCCAAAAACACCAGCTCGTCCGCGCCGGCCTTGCCGTAGG
>JAGCVY010000088.1 GCA_017962105.1 Lachnospiraceae bacterium | reverse complement strand
GTGCTGCGTAGCTATGATCGGATTCGGCGTCTGCAAATCCGCGTTACTTCGGAGAAATCCGGGAACGAACAACACGGATGGTAAGGCCGGACAAGCGACCGTGACTCCGGGGGAAACAATCACCACACCCACACCGACCGATACCAACACTACGCCCACGCCGACGGGCACGAACATCACTCCCACACCGACCGATACCAACACCACGCCGACGCCGACTGTTTCTACCGCCACGCCAACGCCGACACCGACCGAGATTCCGGTGGAATTGGAGAAAGCACAAGAGCTGACCGCGGGGTCCGCGGGGGAGCCGGCTGATATCAGGAAGATGGACGACACCATGCGCACGGCATACGAGACATTTGCATACAAACTGTTCGCGCAGCTTCCAAAGGGCGAGTCGAGGATGATATCCCCATTTTCCGTATATGTGGCGCTCTGCATGCTGGCTAACGGCGCTGACGGAGAGACACTCGCGCAGTTGGATGAATTGCTCGGCTTGACCGCGGAGGAGCGCAATGCCTATCTGGCCGGGTGGCTTGAGGAACTCGAAGCGTTCCGCGATTCAAGCGACACCTTGCTCGCAAATGCGAATTCCGTCTGGATTCATGAAGGCATGGAGTCGGATGTGCACAAAGACTTTCTGGACATTTGCGCGCAGTATTTCAAGGCCGGTTTCTTTTCAGCGCCGATGGATGATTCCACTGTGAGGGACGTCAACGGCTGGGTGAAAGCCAAGACGAGGAACATGATTGATCAACTCCTCAAGGAGTTATCGCCGCTGACCGCCACGATTCTTTTGAATGCAATCACATTCGACGCCAAGTGGCAAGAGGAGTTTGACGATACGCTGACCAGGGACGCTTTCTTCTATAAAGCGGACGGCACAACCGTGACTGTCGATATGATGGAGGGAGACGTTGCCGACGGGTATTTGGAAAACAGGCTCGCAACCGGTTTTATCAAGACGTATAAGGGCGGAGCGTTTTCGTACATCGCACTGGTTCCGAAGCGGGATGTCGAAGAAGTAAGCCTTGATCAGCTCCTGGCCTCACTGTCACCGGAAAGCATTCGTTCACTGATAGACAACAAGTATGACACAACGTGCGTTGTTTACATGCCGAAGTATGAGAGTGATTACGGCCTCGATCTCGTCGACGTGTTGAAAGAGCTCGGTGTGACGGATGTATTTGACGAGAAAGCGGACCTTTCGCGAATGATCGGAGAACCGGAGGATGGCATTTTCGTGAGCTCGGTAATCCATAAGACGCATATCAGTGTGGATGCGAAGGGAACCCAGGCAGCGGCTTCGACAGCTGTTATCACCGAATGGAAAAGCGGGCCCCCGTGTGTTATACTTGATCGCCCGTTTGTGTATATCATCGTGGATTCCGAAGGATTGCCGATTTTCCTCGGAACCTATGAAGGATGACATCGTTTTAGATCGCGGCCGCAGAAACGTGCGGTCGCGATTTTCGTATTTTTTGAAATTTTCTCGTATTTTTCTCGAAATTCTGATGATATAATAATACGGGGAGGAGAAAAACCATGAAGCGACAAATGATTCTCTTGATTACAGTGATGCTGTTCGCGGCTTCGCTGTGCGCATGCAACTCTGAGTGTCCCGGCGACAGCGCTGCAAGATCTGCCGGGCTGACAGCGAGCCCTACCGAACCGGGCGTGAAAATGTTACGAGATACGGCTCCCGACAACGGCGACTCACATCCGGTTCCCTATGATATCCCGGAGATACCGGAAGGGTATGCGCTGGTGTTCCGGTTGACGAGGGAAGAGGAACAGCGGATCTACCGGATGACGGAGACAGAGCGCGAGCGGTATACAAAAGTGACGGAATACGAGTACGATGCGAACGGGAACCGGATCAAGACGATTGAAAATGACGGAAGTACCAAAGAAGCATTTTACGATGAACGGAACCGGTTGACCAAAGAAATAGAGCATACCGTCGCCGCTGGTTCTCCCTTAGAGTGTATTACAGAGTATCAATACGACTCTCTCGGCAGAGAGGTGGTCCGCAGAGAAACCTATCACGAGAATGACGGTAGCTCATACGAGTCCGCCAACGAAACCGTGTATTCCGAGGATGGGAGTTGCCGTGAGCTTTACCATACCAATCCTGACGGAGAAAGGTATCTGACAGATCGATACAAGTTTGACTCGGAGGGAAGAGTAATCTGCTGGCAGGAGTTTGATTCGCTTTACGGATCGCGGCAGGAAGCAGAGCAGGCGTACGATGAGCACGGCAATCGGATCCGGGTGATCCGAAGGCTCAGGGAAAGGTCTGATTACCCGTGGAACGAATATGTTGAAAGAGAATGCGAGTATGAACTTGACCGCTACGGAGTGTTTCGGTGTGTGAAGGAAGTGAAGAGATCCTCGTACGATCCGGAAAGGGCGTACTACAGTTATTACCTGTATCATTTTGATGACAACGGAAGAGTTACCGTGATTGAGACTTACGGCAACGAGAACTATGAGGGAGTCTATGAGACTCTCGTATACGGGTATGACGATTACGGCAATCGGATCAGCGAGAAGAGTCTGGAAGGAGATCGCAACGGTGAGCCGTGGTATGTAAGGCAATATGAGTATAAACCGTTTGTCATCCCGGCGGAACTGATGACGGATGAGGACAAAGCGCGGGTCGGCAATGCCGGAAACCCGTGAGCGCCGGCATAGGAAGGACCGAAAGCGGGGGCGTCGCACAAAAACGTGCGGCGGCCTTGTTTTCTTGCAATAGAGTAACGATTGAATCTGCCGAAAAGACAAAAACGAAGGCCGGCGTTGGAACCAGAAATAACTTTGGCAATCAACTTTTTCGGACATTTTTTTCGGCAAATGCAACCGTCTGCCCTCCTTTGACGGTTCATAGGGTGTAGGGGAAAGAAAATACTCGGAGGAGGAACCCATGACAGACTCGGAAATCGTAATGTTATACCGAAATCGGGACGAAGAAGCGCTTCGGGAGACCATGCGGCGGTATCAGCCATACCTGATGAAAACCGCGCTGCAGATTTTGGGGGATGAGCAGGATGCGGAAGAATGTGTGAACGATACGTACTAC
>JAGCVY010000087.1 GCA_017962105.1 Lachnospiraceae bacterium | reverse complement strand
CATCCTTGTCCGGCGAAATGGCAAGAAGGATCTTCTCCTCGTCGATGTGCTTCGGCACCGGAAGCTGTACCAGAATGCCGTTCACATCCGCTCTCCCGTTCAGCTCCTGAATGATCGCAAGGAGCTCCTCCGTTGTGGTTTCCTCCGGCAGCTCATAGGCAAGGGACCGGATCCCGATATATTCACAGGCTTTCTTTTTGTTCGATACATACACCGTCGAAGCCTTGTCATTTCCGACCTGGATCACGGCGAGACAGATTTCCCTGCCCTCCGCCGCGTACGCAGCGACACGCTCCTTAAGCTCGTCCTTGATCTCCGCAGAGATCCTCTTTCCGTCAATCAAAATTGCCATGTTTTTCCTCCGAGGCGGCCGCAGTCTTCTGCCGTGGCCATAGCAAGTTGTATTATACCGCATCCCCCGCCGCAAAACAAGGAAAACTTAAGGGCACTCCCGCGCTTTTACGCCTGAGTGCCCCGAAATTCCGATCTGTTATTGCAGGTTCAACAGAATATAAACAAGAAGGATGATCAATCCGATGCAAAACGCCATCAGACCGTAGGAAAGGCTGCGGGATACGAGCCGCACGCTGGATGCCACATTTTCCCTCGCACGGTTGACTGCCTCGACGCAGTCCCCCTGCTTCGGATGCTTTCGCCCGAACGTCGCGTTCCACAGACGGCGGAACACGTTTCCGACGTGTCCGATGGGGTTGGATACCGCCTCTCCGAGGGAGATGTTGCGCTGTTCGCAAACCGGCCGGAGGATCGTTCTCCGCAGCAGCAGCATGAGCGCGTCAACAATCTTATCCAACAGCGTCAAAACGCTCTTGGCGATCACAAACACCCCTTTTGCCAGCTCCTCCGTGCCGGTCTCGATCCCCTTCATCAGGGTTCCGCCGACCGTGGGAAGCACGGAGAGAAGGATCGGCCGGTACACGGCATTTTCCAACTCCGGGACCGCAAGCGCCCGGTCGACATACTCCGGCGTCTCGCGGAGCGGAACGCGCTTCTTCATCACCGCCGGACGGACCGCGAAGAAGAACAGCACTACGCCGATGCTTATTGAGATCAGACTGCCCTCGATACACTCCCATCCGAACACCTCAGGAAGGGCGCGAAGCGGGGGATATTCCGTGAGGGGCGCGGCAAACGTGCCGATGGGACGCAGGATCACCTCCGGGATCGTTCCCGCAACGAAGATGAAGACCGCAACGATGGACATCAACACCATCGGAACGATGGGCGCGTAGGATTTTCCGCACCGGATATCCGCGGCGATGACCTCCTCCGAGGGCTTGCGCAGGAACAGTACGACGAAAAATTTCGTCATGTATGCGAGAGTACATCCGCCGGCTGCAAGGAACAGGTATTCCGCGACGGCAAATCCGGTCCCGCCGCCCGCCTCGCGGCAATGCACGATCGCTTCATGCAGAAGGGTCTTGGAGACATAGCCGGAAAATCCGGGGATACCGGCAATTCCCAGGGATGCGATCATCACAAGGATCATCAGCCAGGGCTTGTTCCGGCCGACTCCGCGCACCTTGTTGAGATCGCGGGAATGCACTCTCTTGACGACGATTCCCGCCGAGAGGAAAAGGATCAGTTTAAAGAACGAATGGTTGAGCATATGCAGAATACATCCGCCGATGGCGAAGGCGTAACCGCCGCCCGTCATGGCGCACACAACTCCCGCTCCCGTCAGGATAAACCCGATCTGCGAGACGGAGGAGCACGCCAGCATGTGTTTGATGTCGATGGAGAACAGGGCGCGGACCGCACCGATCAGCATGGTCGCAACGCCTAACAGCGTGATAAGCCGTCCCCAGGTGATATCGGCGACAAAGATCCGTCCGCACAGGATCATGACGCCGAACACTCCGGTCTTGGTCAGGATCCCGGACAGAAGCGCGGATGCGGATGCCGGAGCCTCCGGATGCGCTTTCGGCAGCCAAATGTGTAACGGCCAGCAGCCGGCTTTCGCGCCGAATCCGAACAGGAGGCACCCTCCCGCCGCGTACAGCTCCGGACGGGAGTTTGCCGCAACACACGCCCAGTACAGTTCGGAAATCCGCAGCGTTCCCGCGGTATGCCACAACAGAAGGATTCCCATCAAAAGCACAAGACCGCCGATCACGGACACCGCAAGATAGGTTTTGGACGCCTCGACGGCCTCTTTGGTCTGCTCCTGCACGACCCAGACGTAGGACGCCAGCGACATTCCCTCAAAGAAGACAAACAGCGTGAACAGATCCGCCGCGAGGAACACTCCGAGGGTGCAGGAAAGCGTGATCAGGGAAACCACATAGTATCGGAGCTGATGCTCCTCCCCTGCCCCGTACCAGAAGAAGAACAGCGTCGTCGTAAGCCATGCAAACGTCGTCACGGCGGCGTACATCACGCGGAACCCGTCCGTCTCGAATCCGAGTCCTACCCCGCACACACGGGGTACGGAAAGCGAGTATCCGGTCCCTCCCGCTTCCCCGAGGACAAGCGACACTGCGACGGCGAAGACTGCCGTCAGGGTAACCGCAACCACACCCTTCACAAGAAGGTCGGAAGCCTTCGGATCCCTCTTGTTCAGGAACAATCCGAGAGCACACGAAACAAGCCCTCCCGCAAGGGGAAGGAGCACAAGCCATAACAAGATCATGTCTCCGCTCATCTCGTGTCCTCCGATGTTGTTACCCTGTCTTCAGCCGGGATCCCGGCCCTGTATAATTCTATCTCACGGTCAGCGGATTCCCATCGCGACATCCGCAAGGAACCGCAGGATCGGCACGGAAAAGATTCCGCCGACCACGATGGTGATCGCCATCAGCACCAACGGAAGCCGCATTCTCCAGCCCACCGGCAGGAACTCCTGCACGGAAGTTTCCTGTGGGGAAGTTTCCCCGCCGGGAATCGTATCCGTTGTTTTCTCTGCCTCGCGGGGCATCCATGCCCGCACGACAATTTCCAGTATATAGGCTGCAGCCAAAAGCGCCGCAAGGATCAATGCAACCAGACCGGCATATGCAAAGGGGGAAGCCTCAGCCACCGCCGCGTTTCCGATGTCCCATTTGCTGACGAAACCGATCATCGGCGGGATACCGATCAGGGACAATCCCGCAACGCTGTAAACGCCGAAGATCAGCTTCATGCGCTTCCCCATGCCGTCCATCTCCCACACATAGTACTTGTGGGCTTTGACATTGACGGCACCGATGCAGTAGAACAGCGTGATCTTCATCACACCGTGGGCCAGCATGTGGGCAAACGCCGCCGACATTCCCGCCGGGGTCATCAGCGTCGCTGCAAGCAGAATGTATGAAAGGTTACTGATGGTCGAGTAGGCAAGCCTTCGTTTGCAGTGCTGCTCCTTCACCGCTTTCGTCGCACCGTACACCATCGTGAAGATCGCAAATCCCATGACCGTGTACTGCGCCCAGGTCCCGTGCAGGAAATCCACGCCGAAGCTGTAATACGTGATCCGGATGATCGCAAAGGCGCCGGCCTTGACGATGGCCACCGCATGCAGCAGCGCCGTCACGGGCGTAGGTGCGACCGAGGCCGTGGGAAGCCAGCCGTGGAACGGGAAGATCGCGGCCTTTACGCCGAATCCCATAACCGCCATCACATAGACGATCTCCAACATCGTGCGGTTTCCGGAAGCCCCTGTGAGCACTCCTCCGAGACGGAAGTCAAGGGTTTCCCCGTAGATTGCGATGGCGATGAATCCGATGAAGGCAAATGCCGCTCCGCCGATGGAGTACCGCACATACTTTCTCGTCGCCACAACCGCCTTGTACTTTAACCCGTGCATCATCAGCGGGATCGTCACGAGCGTGAGCATCTCATAGAACATGTACATGGTCATCAGATTGGCCGAGAACGCGATCCCGAGGGTCACGCCGTAGGTGATGGTGTAATATGCGAAAAATGTATTCTGGTGCTCCTCCGACGACATGTACTCGATGGCGTACATGGACGCGATGGGCCAAAGCAAAGCGATCAGCCCCGCGAAGACGCAGGACGACCCGTCGAGGAAGAATTTGACGGTCAACCGCTCTGCCAGCTGCAGTATGAAGGCCTCCTCGGAGGGACGCACCCACAGGAGCACTGCAACGCACAGCGAAGTAAGGAGCGTCACGGTCATCACCGTGATCTCCATCACTTTCCGGGAATGCGGTTTTACGATGCCGAGCACCGCTCCTCCGACAATCGGAAGCAGCAGCGGCACCAGCAGCCAGTATGCACTCATACGGGTCACACGCTCCTATCGTTTTCGATAAACAATCCCTTACAAACCGTTCTTCACAGACTCAGACACTAAGGCCGGTCTCAGAACACAACATCCATGATCCCGTTCAGGAAATCCGTCAACACGCCCGGGAACAATCCGAACGCAAGTGCGGCAGCCGACAGAAGGACCAGCGGGATCAGCATCTTAAGACTTACCTCAGGTCCCTTCGCGGGCTCCTCACGCTTCTCCTCTTCCGCTTCCCCTTCTTTCCGAGGAACGAAAAATGCATCCGCAGACACCGTCAGAAGGTATCCTGCCGTCAACAGGGCGCTTATGATCAGGATGACCGGAACGAGGAACCGCAGCACGCCGGTGTCCGTGTCAAGCGCACCGGCAGCGAGATACCATTTGCTGATGAATCCCGCAAACGGAGGGATTCCGACGAGGGCGAGTCCGCCCACCGTAAAGCACACCATCGTGACGGGCATGATGAGGCCGATGCCCTTCAACTGCTCCACCTTTGTCCTGCCGGTCTTATAGATGATCGCGCCGGCGCAGAGGAACAGAAGGTTTTTGATGATCGAATGGAACACGACGTGCAAAAGAGCTCCCACCGCCGCCACCGGCGCCAGCAGATACAGACCCGTGAGCACGTAGGAGGTCTGGCTCACCGTGGAGTACGCGAGACGCTTTTTGAAGACCTTCTCGCGGTAGGCAAGCATGGACCCCAAAAACACCGTCAGCAGGGAGAGTCCCAGCAGGGCGTACTGTGCCCAGCTTCCGCGCAGGAAGTCAGGACCCACCGTAAAGAACAGGATCCGTACGGTGAAAAGAATACCCATTTTTGTGATATTTCCCGAAAGGAGCGCCGAAGCGGGTGCCGGTGCAACCGGATGAGCCTTGGGAAGCCATCCGTGCAGCGGGTACAGACCCACCTTGGAGCCCAGACCGATCAACATCAGGAAAATGACAACCGTCAGAAGCGAACGCTCGCTGTCCGTGAGATCCGTCCGCAGGAAACCGCCTGCAGCGTACGCAAGAAGGCCGCCGGAGACAGTTCTCGGGGCTGCGTACCGATACAGGAAGAAGATTCCCACAAGGCCCAGGAATGCGCCGGCCAGCGAGTAATACAGATAGGTAAGGCCGGCGGAAACCGCTTCCTTCGTCTGCTCATGCAGGACAAGCGGGAAGCTGGCAAAGGTCATGATCTCATAGAAAAGATACGTGGTGATCAGATTGCCCGAGAAGCATACGCCCATCAGCGCCGTGAGCGCCAACAGGGAGAATACGCAGTACCGCTCTTCCCTCTTCTCGTGCTTCATGTACTCGAAGGAAAATACGGTCGAGCACATCCACATGGCAACCGTCAGCACGGAGAACCAGACCGACGTGCGGTCCGACCGGAAGAACACCGGCATATCCGGAAGGATCTCCAGGAATTCACACTCCGCTTCCCCGAGCATCGCAACCGCGACGACCAGAAGGCCTGTCGCCGCCACAAATGCGCCGGTGGTGGTCCGGACGACGGAAATATTTTTCCGATACGCGGGGATCATCAATAAAAGCGCTCCCACAAGCGGCACCAGAATGGTAACCGGGATCAACCAGGGTCCTAACATTGTGCACTCCCTCCTTCCTTTATCGTATTTTTATGATCGCACCGAAGTGTACAAGTCCGGTGCGGATCCATCGGATCACGGGATCCGATCCCATGCCGAGTACAAGGTTTATCAAGATGAACAACACGACTGCCACTCTCGCCGACGCCGAGTGCTTTACGCTCCCCGGCTCATGCTCCACGCTGAGCGGCGTGTATATGTTGATGGTCTGCCCGATGAAATACATGGCGTTTAATATGGTGCTGATTGCCAACGCCACGAGGGCGATCAGCATTTTCGGGTTCGAGTCGACGCCGAACGCCGCCTTGGCAAAATACACCTTGGAGGTGAATCCCGCTAACAGCGGGATACCCACCATGGACAGCGAGCCCACGGCAAATCCCAGCCCGGCGAATTTGTGATAATACGCGGCTCCCCGAAGTTTCCGGTAGTTTGCATATTCCCACGTGCCGTCCGAGAGACTGTTTAGGGAGATGAAAAGCAATGATTTTCCGGTGGCGTGGGCAAGGATATGGAACACCGAGGCGATCATACCGGCCTCCGTATTCAGGCCGAAGCCCATGTAGATATACCCGATCTGGGCCACCGAGGAAAATGCGATCATCCGGCTGACGTCGGTCTGCTGTATCGCGCTTATGGACCCGAACACCATGCCGGCGATCCCGAACACAAACAGCACGTCATCCACCTGGATCTGATGAATGATATCCGTTCCGATGACGCGGTAGAAAAACTTGATGAGAAGGAAAATGTAGCCCTTCGACACAAGACTCGAGAGGATTGCGCTGGAGGCACAGGTGGAATACCCGTACGCGTCCGGAACCCAGGAGTGGAACGGAAACAGCGCCGACTTGATGGCGATACCGACACAGAACAGCCCCACAGCCACCGTGAGCGGTTCGGTGTAGGTCTTATTTTCCATGATCTCAACGATCGCCTCATGCATCGGCTCCATCAGAAGATGCCCGGTGATCCCGTAGAGGATAGACAGGGAGATCAGCACAAGACCGGAACCGAGAAGGGACATGATCATATACTTCGTGGCCGCCAGCAGGTTTCGGCCCCACCCGCGGATCATGATCAGCCCGCAGGCCGCGATGGTGTTGATCTCGATGAACACATAGCCGGTGAACATGTCGTTGGTGTAGATCAGCGCCAGCAGCGAGCTCAGCAGCAGGTTCATCATGATATAGTACAGATTCTGCTTCTCCTCCGGGATATCCACCTTGGTAAAGCGGTATCCGCCGATCAGCGAGAGAAGCATGACAAAGCAGAAAAATGTGGCTGTCAGCGCCTCCAGGACGCCGACCCGGATCTCGTTTCCGAAAGGCGCGGGGAACGCTCCCATGCTGTAGTTGTACGTACTGCCCGTATTCAGCACGTAAACAAGCGTCGCGACCGATAACAGTCCCGACACTGCAACCACTGCATAGTTAAGCCACTTCGCCTTCTTCCCCGACATGACCGAGGAAATCGGACCCGAGACCATCGGCAGCAGAATGCTGAACAACGGAAAATTACGTACAAAGTCCATGCTTACTCCTTCTGTTCACCCGCGTTTATTCGTTGTGCTCCTGGCGGGCAAGAAGCGTTATCTCATCGATATCCAGAGTCCGGTAGCGCCGGTACAGGCGGATCGTCAGCGCCAGCATCAGGGCTGTCACGCTGACAGACACGACGATACCCGTAAGGACAAGACCGCTGGGGATGGGATTGACATATTTCCGGGCGTCGGTATCCCCGTCGGTAATGATGGGCGCAAGCCGCCCCGAGATATATCCCATCGATGCAAGGAACAGATAGACCGCAGTGTCCATGATGTTCAGTCCGATGATCTTCTTGATCAGGTTTTTCTGCAGAAGCAGATTTCCGAATCCGATCCCGAACAAAACCATGGCAACCACCGCCAGATAGTTTGCAAACAGTTCGCTCATCTGTTCCCTCCTTTCCCTTATCTGAACCGGACCGCACCAAAGGGAGGTGCACTTCCGGTAAGGCTCAAAATGTCCCCCGTCGGAACAATGCATAAAATGCGTACATCGTGCACGCGACTTCCAATCCCACCAAAAGGTTGATGGGCAGGATCAGCCCGGAGCTAAGAATGTTTCCGAGCTTTCCGAGCGGTACGACGGAGCTGATGCCGTTGGCTCCCGTAAACAGGTAATACGCGATGATCAGCGCATACAGGCAGAGGGAACCGACTTTGATGATATCGTACACCTTCTCGTCGAAAAATTTCCGGGTCGCCCGGAATCCGTATGCCGCGTTATACAGGATTAATCCCGCGCCGATGACCGCGCCGCCGGAAAATCCCCCTCCGGGGGAAAGATGCCCGTTCAAAAGAATGTAAAGCCCGAACAGGAAGATCATCGGGACCACCACTCTCGCCACGGCCTGCAGTATCACATCCGGAGCCGTCCCCGGATCCTCCACCGCGGTGGATTGCGGCCATACACAGGACAGGGATGTCTCGGCGGCGGCAGGGGCATTTTCCGATGCCGCCGCGACCTCCGGAGCAACCTCTGTCTCCGCTGCAGGAGCCTTTTTCCCGCTCTTTTTCTTTCTCTTTTTTCCATCTGCCCTCATCGGGGGCTCCGTCTTATGGAACAACAGGATCATCACCGAGCACGCAGCGACGAAAAGCACATTGGTCTCGCCGAAGGTGTCGAATGCGCGGTATTGCAGGATCATGCCGGTCACGGTGTTTACAACGCCGGTTTCCTCGCTTCCGTCCTCGAGATACCGCTCCGCAACCTCGTTGTTCATCGGTGTATACGTAGCGCCGAACCGCGGCAAGTAGGCCACGTTCATGATCAGCATCCCGATGATCATGAGGCACATGAAAACCGCGAGGATATAATATATTTTCCGGAAAATCCTTACCCCGGCCATATCGGAACCATGCGCCGCATCGTAGGCTTCGGGCTCCGTGATCTCGATGTAGTTCGCATTTTCCGTGCGCTCGTTTTCCTTTACTTCCGCCACACGGGACTTCCACTCCGCGACGTGATCCTCCTCGGGGAGCGGCTTGTCGCCTTTGACGAAATCCAGAAAACGGCGGGCAAAGGAATTCTCATAGTTTTTTCGGATTCGAGCGGTTTCCCTTTATAATCTTTCACCGTCACGCTCCAAGTGTCAGAGCTGCCAGGGAGTATT